>CAYMXM010000228.1:0-7793 GCA_964394065.1 uncultured Pirellula sp.
CTACCCCTCACCCCCAGCCCCTCTCCCCTAAAAGGGGCGAGGGGAGCGGAACTCTAAAGCGCGACGCGGACTAGGGCGCCAAAGCGGTGTCCGACGGGGACGAGCCCCGGTCGGACAAAAAAACCAACTTCCCTGGGGGAAAATGCTTCACAGCGTTACCTACCGGGACTACCAAAAGCGTGAGCATTTTCCACTCCAAGATTCTTTACCCCAACTAACCAGTTCACTTCCGATGCGTCAGACCACCCCCACTACCTCCCCCCAAGCTTTGGAATATGTGCACTCCGCTTGGGAAGGGCTAATCGGCATTGCTAGGCGGGATGTTACTCCTCCGATCGGTACCTATTCCAGGAACTGGGGGGCCGCCAAGCATGACGTTGCGGAATCGGTTCACAGGCCGTTAAGTCTTACGGCTATGGTCCTCGCCTCTCGAGAAGAGGATAAGCAACTCGTGTTGCTCGACGCGGATTTGTGCTGGTGGAAGTCGATGCATGTGTTTCGACGATTTCAATCGCGCATTTTGCAAGAGCTGCAAATCGAAGAAGCAGACTTCATCTTCGCCTTGACCCACAATCATGCCTCCCCACCTTTAATGGATCCTGAGCCAGATCTCCCGGGGAACGAATCCTTAGCCGATTGGCACGAGAAGATCATTCAGTCGGCCATTGCGGTTGTTCGAGATGCAATGGAGGTTCAGAAGCCAGGGGTTCTGGAGTGGGGATCCGGTAAATGTACTTTGGCAGCGAATCGAGATCTTCCCGACCCTATCCCAGGTTCCGATCGCTATATCTGTGGATTCAATCCAACTTCCGCTGCCGACGACACTCTTTTGGTGGGGCGCGCCACAGATTCTTCCGGGAACATCCTCGCAACTCTGGTGAACTACGCATGTCATCCGACGACGTTGGCTTGGGAGAACAAAGCGATTTCCCCTGACTATGTGGGGATGATGCGAGAAACCGTTGAAGGGGTCACCAAGGCTCCGTGCCTCTTTCTGCTCGGCGTTTGCGGCGAACTCGCTCCTCGGTACCAATATGTTGGTGACACAAGCGTTCCCGATGGGCATGGTAAGCAGTTGGGATACGCCGCTCTATCCACCCTCTTCGGAATGAATCCTCCGGGCACGAAATTGGTTTATCAACAGACGGTTGAATCGGGAGCCCCTCTTGCAGTCTGGCGTCCCATCGAAAGGAAGATTAACACCAAGCTCGCTTCTCGCCTCGCGACCATCGATCTTCCCCTTAAAGATTGGCCGAGTGCTGAAGAGCTAGAATCGCAACGACTTGCAGCTACCGACCGTTTTTCCGAAGAACGCTTAAGACGGAAGCGCGACATCCGTCGCACCTTGGGTGATGGGAAGACATTTCCCGTCTCTCTTTCCATGTGGCAGATCGGTGATGCGCTGCTGCTGGGTAACTGTTGCGAATCTTATTCCATTGCTCAGCAGGAGTTGAGACGCCAGTTCGCCGATCGGTCCGTGATCTGTATGAATTTAATCAACGGGTCGGTCGGATACCTTCCTCCGAGCGAGCTTTACGATGCGGATATCTACGCCGTGTGGCAAACTCCGTTCGATCGGGGTTGTTTGGAGCTTACTCTCAAAAACTATCAACAACAGCTACATGAACTCCTTCAACAATCCAATCCAGCCTAGCAGCAATCCCACTTCTTTGCATGGTGTACTCCCTGTACTGCACACTCCTTTTCTAGAAGATGAGAGTATCGATGTCGATACGCTTGGTCGTGAGATCGACTGGGCGTTCCAGGTGGGGGCAGACGGTGTCGTGGTCGCGATGGTAAGTGAGATTCTTCGTCTAGAGGAATCGCAACGCCTTGAGTTGGCGGAGTTCGTATGCCAAAGAAGAAAGGACCAGCACAGCGTCGTCATCAGCGTGGGTGCGGAGAGTATCCGTGGGGCGATCCGGTATGCCAAGCATGCCGAGGCTTCCGGCGCTAGCGCGGTCATGGCGATCCCCCCGGTTGCAACGAGGCTGGGGAGCGCCGCCACGGAGAGATACTTCGCAGCCATCGCTGAGTCGATTTCGATTCCACTCGTGGTGCAGGATGCTTCGGGGTATGTGGGGGCCGCGATCGACTTGGAGGTGTATCTGAATCTTTTGAAGCGATTTGGAGCCGATCGCATTTTCTTCAAACCGGAAGCGAGTCCCTTGGGTCCCAATCTTTCGAGACTTCGCGATGCAACCCAAAGAACTGCAAAAATCTTCGAGGGATCGGGGGGAATCAATCTCGTCGACTGCTATCGTCGAGGCGTGCAAGGGACGATGCCGGGTACCGATTTGCTCGATGGAGTCGTTGCGCTTTGGCAAGCCCTCCGAGACGGAAACGAGGATCGAATCTACGAAATCGCCTTTCCACTCAGTGCGATAGTGGCCTTGCAACTATCCGCCGGTTTGGATGGGTTCTTAGCGATCGAGAAGTACCTTTTAGTAAAACGAGGTCTTTTCAGCTCGACTCGCCAGCGACAGCCCGTCGCTTGGTCTCTCGACGAAGAAACACGAGAGGAAGTCGATCGATTGTATGCTCGTCTACAGGCGGCACTAGTTCGATGAGCAACCAAGCTTCCTACGTACGATACCGGGTTGCTCTTTCGCTGATGCTGGCAGCAGCGTTGGCTTATCTATGTCGCAATTCTATCGGCGTAGCCGAGAGCACTATTCGTGAAGAGCTCCAACTCAACACCGATCAAATGGGTTGGGTGATGGGAGCGTTCTTTTGGACCTACGCTCTATTTCAGGTCCCTGCGGCGAGATTCGCACAGAAGAATGGGACTCGCATAGCGTTAGCCCTCTTTGCATTCGTTTGGGGGATCGCCATGATCGGAGTCGGGCTGGCGCATGGAATCTGGCTATTGATCATTGCGCAGCTTGCGATGGGAACGGCACAATCAGGAATGTTCCCTGCGGTCTGCAATTCGGTCGGTCATTGGTCTCCGCAATCCGAACGTTCCTTCATAAGCGGCATCACCGTCGCAGGTATGCAGATAGGCGCGATCGCAGCATCTTTTCTAACCGGGTTCTTGATCGTCCCACTCGGTTGGCGTTTTACCTTTGTCTTGTTTGCTCTTCCAAGCTTATTGTGGGCTCTGCAGTTTTACTGGCGGTTCAGGGACTACCCCGAGCAAGACGCTGCGGTCTCCCCTTCGGAACTCGCGATGATTCAATCGGTTGAGGGGGAGGTGTCCCCACCGAATCGAACCGAAGCAACGCAGAAGACCAACTGGTTTGCCATTTCGTGCAATGGAACGGTTCTCATGATGTGTGGTCAGCAGATATGCCGCGCGTATGGTTATAGCTTCTTCGTAACATGGTTCCCAACCTTCCTGCAGCAAGTCCATGGAGTATCGCTGGAGAGTTCCGCATACCTGCAAGGGGTTGTCTTGGGCGGCACCCTCATCGGGGGAATCATCGGTGGCTATGCGATGGACTGGGCTTGGAAAATCACAGGAGGGGCTTTGCGGAGTCGAACGATCGCGGCCTCCATTGCATTGGGTGTGTCGGGTGTTTTGATTCTGGGTTGTTGGTTCGTTAGCGACATGCGAGTAGGGATTGCGCTCCTGGCGATAGGATCCTTGTTCGCCGCGATTGCAGCCCCCGCGGTCTATACGACGGTGATTGAAATCAGTGGCTCGCGTGTTCCTCAAGTCTTCGGACTCCTCAACATGGTCGGGAATCTCGCCGTGGTTGCTTGCACGATCATCGTTGGAAAAGTTTTCTCGGCGACCGAAAACTGGAACCAAGTTTTGTTGATGTTTGCCGGTATTTATATCGCGGGTGCTGTCTGTTGGCTTTTTGTGGATACGCGAACGAGGCTTGAGGGGGAGTGAGTGGGGGGAACCACGGAATACACGGAAGACACGGAAGACACGGAAAAAAGAAGTTTGAAGTCTGAAGGATGCGAAGCATCCTCACTATTTGGGCTAAGAGTTTTTAGCTTTTTGGCGCTCGCTCCCATTTCGCGTTTGGTGACTGCCGCCAGGCATGCCAGCCAACAGGAAGATTCGCCAGCTGACGTAACGAATCATCGAGACTTACCATCTCCTTTAAACTCACCACGGCTGCTTCATTTTCAGGAGTCGGGTCATGTGGATGGAATTGCCACGCCCCATCTCCTTCGTCATGCGTGACATAATAGACCCAGGCATCTTCGTAGATAATCCTCTTGCTCGTAAACACGGCGACATTGGGTGGATCCAGAAATGGCCAATCAGCATTTGTAGGCATCATTCGATTTTGTTTCCTTAGGCAATCCCTTCTAGCTTCATCTTAACCTTCGGTCAATCCAAAAGGCGAAGCCTTCTTCCTCAAGTCTGATTCGTAAGATTCGTCCGATTCGTGGTTCCATCCAGCATTCTTCCTGAAGTCTGAAACCTGAGCCAGAGCCTCTTGCTACCTGCGGGGGCTTGAGGGGCCCTAAGATGGAAACGGGCGTAGCTTTGCAATAGGGGCTTTGAATGGAGGCGTTGTTTAACGGAATGAATTCCGTTCTACCATCAGATTTCGGGTAGAATGAGGTTTTTCCCCTTACATACCTATGGATTCATGATTTCGATCGTCGTCCCTTTAATGAACGAGCAGGACTCCCTTCGGGAGCTTGCTACCCAGATTGCGAACTCCATTGAGACCCACCAGTTAGGGGATTACGAAGTTCTTTTTATCGACGATGGATCTACCGATGGGTCTTGGGGAGTGATCGAGGAGTTGGTTCGAGAGAATCCCTCGATTCGAGCGTTTCGATTTCGTCGAAATTTCGGGAAAGCGGCCGCCCTCAACGCGGGATTCGAGCGGGTTCGAGGTGAGTACGTCATCACTATGGATGCCGATTTGCAGGACGATCCTGCAGAAATCCCTCGCCTCCTGGCCAAGCTCAACGAAGGATACGATGTGGTCAGCGGTTGGAAACAAACCCGTTATGATCCGTGGCACAAGAGATGGCCATCCCTCGTGTTCAACGGAATTTTGCGTAGCGCGACGAAGCTTCACCTCCACGACTTCAACTGTGGACTGAAAGCATATCGTCGATCCGTTCTCGACGATGTCTGCATGTATGGGGAGATGCATCGATTCATTCCGGTTCTCGCAAACTCTAAAGGGTATCGCGTTGCTGAGCTAGCCGTCCAGCACCATCCCCGCATCCATGGTGTTTCCAAGTACGGTCTCTCCAGAATCCTCAAAGGGTTCTTAGATTTGTTCACCGTTATCTTGGTCACTCGATTTCGTTATCGCCCGCAGCATTTGTTCGGCGCGATCGGATTCTTTGCAACGGTGATCGCGACGACCATCTTGCTGCTCCTATGTTTCGCTTGGGTGATTACACGCCTTTCAAGTACCCTTCCCGACTTTCATCTGACCCACACACCGATCTTCTATCTGGCGATAATACTCCTCATCGCGGGGGTTCAGTTCTTAAGTACCGGACTCGTCGCTGAACTCCTCGTTTCCATGAACGCCCCGCAATCGGTCCCCTATTCGATCCGCGAATCGATCGATCTTTCCTCTCCCGCCGCAGACACCTCCCTCTAACGAAAGCTTGCGATGCCGAGTACTTCTGAAGAACTCGCGACGACGACATTCCGCACCCCACTCCGCCTCGGAGTTGCAATCGTTTTGATTCTGATCGGGCTCGGCCAAATTACTGGGCGCATCCTCTCGATCAATTCGATCAACATGCTTTCCACCGAACAGTCGCTTCGAAACGATCTGCAGAGCGAACTCCGCTACTTGATTGCCGTCGCGATTGAAGAAGGAAATGCCGACGATCAAGCCATCTACGAGCGTGCGTTGTTGGAAGAGTTTCAAGAGGACTCCAGCAAGCTGGTTCAAGAGGAATCAGCTCGCAACGCAGCGAAAGTCGCTAAAGAGCGGGCGGGAAAGAAATGGCCGATTCAGAGTCGTCGGGACAACTGGGACTCGCGACGCAAAGAGATCGCAACCGACGCACTTATCAAGAAAGTTATCTCCGAGACGAAGTTTCGGAGGGAAGATCTCCTCGCCGAACTCAAGTACCTCGCAGTACTCGCCCACGAAGCGAACGAAACCGCCGAGGTCCGCCACTACTTGGATGCGATCCCCACCGTCGCTCGAATGATCGGAGAGGAGGCTCGAGTTTCTCAAGCAACGAGCGAGCCCCCCTCTACTGCGGAGCCAGCGGCGGAAGAAAATGTTTTTGAAGAGAAGCAACTAGATGCACCGGAGGTCGTCGCGGCGATAAAACGAGCGAAGGAGGAAGCGACACATCATTGGCCGATCGCGTTGCGAAAACAGGACTCGGAACGAATTCGGAACGATTACGGCACGCAAAGAATCGTGGACTTGGTTCGATTGGAGGTCAACAAGCAACGCCCGTTCCTGAGTGGGAACGATCGAAGTCGTTGGTTGACGGTACGTTCGCTAGTCGAGTTTGGAACTTTCGAGGTGAACGATATTTTGGAGTACGAACCCAACTGGGACAGCGTCGATATCGTAAGTCACATGAACTCCAGGGGTGAGCAGAAGCTTTATTCCAGCAAACCACCGTTGCAAGCGATGCTGGTGGCGGCTCCTTACTGGGGGATCCACAAAATCACGGGCTGGACCTTCAGAGATCGCCCTTTTGAAGTTGGACGAATATTGCTGATCGTCGTATGTGTGCTGCCCCTTGGGTTTGGATGGTGGTGCTGCGCGCGGATCCTCGATGCGTGGTGCGACGAGGATTTAACCTTCGTCATCGTCTTGGCGAGCATCTGTTTTGCGACGTTGTTGACCACGTTTGGTGTTGCCTTCAACAACCATCTTTGGGGGGCGGTTAGCGCTGCAGCGACGAGTTTGTACGCGATGCGGTGTTGGCAGGGGAGTACGCGCGTTCTTGATTTTGTTGCAACAGGCTTTTGGGCCGCATTTACCTTCACGAGCGAGCTTCCGGCGGCAAGCTTCGTAGCCATGTTCGGATTTCTCTTGTTGTTGAAAGCTCCTCGCTTGACGTTGTTGGCTGGAACTCCCGCCGTGCTTCTCGTCTTGCTCGCCTATTTCGGAACGAACTATATGGCCCATGGAAAGTGGAAGCCTCCTTATTCCTTTGGGGCGGGGGACGTGAACACGGTAGACAGCAAGAGTCGTGAGAACTGGTACGACTACGATTTCGTTCGGTATTTCGATGGTCGGAAGGTGGATAGTTATTGGCGGAACCCGAACAATCCGCTCGATCTAGGGGAGCCGAATCTAGGGAAGTACGTTTTCCACGCCACTTTGGGGCATCATGGAATATTCTCGCTGACCCCCTTGTTGCTATTGGCGATTCCGGGGCTTGCGTTGACCTGTATGTCGAGTCGGCAAGACCAGCGACTTTGGGGGATTGGGGTTCTTGTCGTGAGTGTTGTCTGCATGGTCTTCTATTTGTTCATGCTCGACGTTCGGCAGCGGAATTACGGAGGAACCACTTCCGCGTTTCGTCAGCTGTTGTGGCTCCATCCCCTTTGGTTGATCGGGGCAGCACCAGTAGTAGATCGACTGACCAAGCATCGAGCTGGGATCGTTGTAATCGGGTTGCTTGCGTTGTTCTCGATGATCTCGGTGGCCTATCCCCATTGGAATCCATGGTCGCAAACTTGGATCTGGAACGGGATGATTTGGTTGGGCGGAAGCCCGTTGAGTGGCTAGGGGGACACGCACCACGTCCGGGTAAGGGCAAAGCTGGGCTGTCAAAAAGTTGGTGTTGCGGCGAATTGGGTTTGCGCGCCGCGCTTTAAGATATCTGCTCCCCTCGCCCCGCTTCGGGGAGAGGGGCCGGGGGTGAGGGGT
>CAYMXM010000229.1:0-7723 GCA_964394065.1 uncultured Pirellula sp.
TTCTGAAGGTCGACGAGGGTCTGCATTGCCTCTAGCGGGGTCATTCGTTCGATTTCTAGCGACTTCAACTTTTCGACAACCACGCTCTCTTTCCACTCGAACAACGTCATCTGAATCGAGCCAATCCCTTTTTTCTTCACCGGTGCAACGGTTGGTTTTCCACCCGAATGCAGGTGGCTTTCTTCGAGTTGCGAAAGGATCTCCTTGGCCCTTTGGTTTACGGACTGAGGAACGCCCGCGAGCCTCGCGACATGGATTCCATAACTCCGATCCGCTCCACCCGGGACGATCCGGTGAAGAAAAACGACGTTATCATCCCACTCTTTCACCGAGACGTTCCAATTCCGAACCCCTCCGAGGGTCGTCTGAAGATCGATCAGTTCGTGATAGTGTGTTGCGAACAAAGTTCTCGCTCGATTGACATCGTGAAGCTGCTCGACGATCGCCCAAGCGAGGGAGAGCCCGTCGTAGGTACTCGTTCCCCGTCCGATCTCGTCGAGGATCACGAGGGACCGCTCGGTCGCCGTGTTCAAAATCCTTGCGGTCTCCACCATCTCGACCATGAACGTACTCTGGCCCCGCGCCAGCTCATCACTCGCCCCAACTCTCGCAAAAAGCCGGTCCGCGATCCCGATCTTCGCTTTCCGCGCTGGGACGAAGCTCCCCATCTGCGCGAGAATCGTGATCAAGGCGGTCTGGCGGATGTAGGTACTCTTACCCGCCATGTTCGGTCCGGTGATCAGAAGTACCGTTCCGTGATCCTCTCCGAGCATGGAATCGTTCGGAACAAAGGTCCCCTTGGCCAACGTCGCGTCGAGAACCGGGTGCCTCCCTTCATAGATTTCAAGAATCGGTTCTTCGGTGATTTCTGGTTTGTTGTACCCCTGCTTCATCGCCAATTCGGCGAGCCCCGCGAGAACATCCAGCTCCGCGAGAACGGCGGCATTGGTTTGAAGCGCCTGCGTTTGCGCATGAACCAACTGCCGAAGTTCGAGGAAGAGCTCGAACTCCAAACTCTTCGCCGACTCGTCGGCGGTGAGAACCTTCTCTTCGTACTCCTTCAGTTCAGGAGTGATGTATCGCTCCGCGTTTTTAAGTGTCTGCTTCCGGATGAAGTTCGGAGGGACGCGATCTCGATGGGTGTTCGTGACCTCAATGTAATAACCAAAGACCGAAGTGAACCCGATTTTGAGGCTTGGAATCCCCGTGGTTTGAATCTGCTCCGCTTGGTATTGGGCAATCCAGTCCTTCCCCCCCGTGGCGAGTTGGCGAAAGTCGTCGAGGCGTTGATCGTATCCCGGACGAATGAATCCACCGTCGCGAGCTTGAAGAGGACAGTCCTCTTCCAAAGCGGAATCGAGATGTTCGCGCAAGGTTTGGAGGAGATCGATCCGTTCTCGCAGTTGGTTCAAACGAGGAGCCTCACGCTCTTCGAGCAACGCTTTGATCTTGGGCAGCTGTCCCACGGAGCGACCGAGCTGTTTCAAGTCACGAGGGCTACACCGTCCGGTCGCGACGCGCGCTGTGAGGCGTTCGATGTCATAGACGTCGGAGAGCTGATCGCGAAGGGTTCTTCGCAAGCGATCGTTCTGAGTGAATTCTTCGACAGCGTCGAGGCGAGACTCGATCTGTTCCTTTGAGATGAGGGGGGAAGCGAGCCATTGGGAAAGGCGTCTCGCCCCCATCGACGTCATCGTCTGGTCGAGAACTTCGAGGAGGGACCCATCGCGCGATGCCGTTCGAATCGTTTGCGTCAGCTCCAGAGAGCGTCGGGTCGCCGAGTCGATTTCGAGAGAACGACTGAGGCGAGCTGGGGTAAGTTGCAGAATGTGATCGAGGGAAGACTTTTGAGTCTCTTGCAAATAAGCCATCGCTGCCCCTGCAGCACTGATCGCTAGCAGGTCTTGCAGTCTAGTATCGTTCGGGTCCATGCCACTTTGAAGCTCCCAGCCCATTCCAGAAAGGTCGAGGACACCGAAATGTTCGTGCAGGACTCGTTGCGCTTCTTCGAAACCGAATTGCCAAGCGGGGCGTCGGGTGAGGGCCCATTTCTCATAGTCGTCCCGGTCTAGCGTCGAGTCGTCGTCTCGGATCAGAATCTCGGCTGGTTCCAGCCTAGCGATCTGGTCCGCGAGGGCTTGAACGGGAAATGTCCCCGCTTCGAAGCGACCCGTCGAGAGTTCCACCCAAGAGAGTCCGACCCAAGAGGATGGAGCTCCCCCTTTTCCTGGAGCGGGCTGATAAACCGCCAAAAGGAGGTTCCCTGTCCTGGGGTCGAGTAGGGCGTCGTCGGTGAGTGTCCCGGCCGAGACGATCCGTTGGACTTCGCGCCGGACGATCCCTTTGGCGAGGGCCGGATCCTCCATTTGCTCGCAAACGGCGACTCGATAGCCGGCCCGGACGAGTTTGGCGAGGTAGCTCTCCAGTTGGTGGTGAGGAAAGCCAGCCATGGGGATCGGATTTTCCCCTTTGTCCCGGCTGGTGAGGGTCAGCCCCAGGACGCGGGCAGCGGTTTTAGCGTCTTCGTGGAAGAGTTCGTAAAAATCCCCCATTCGGAAGAAGAGGATCGCGTCCCCACTTACCCCTTTGGCCTCTTCGTACTGTTTCATCATCGGTGAAAGATTCATGCCGCAGATCGTACCCAGAGGCTTGTTTAGGTCCAAGTAGGGGATGAATCGATGTCGCCCCGAAACAAAAACCCCGTTCCGGTGTTTTGTGTATGCGGGTCTATACCGGGGAGCTAAAATTTAAGGGGCTTCCTGGAATAGCACGCTCCCTTCAGGTGGAGTCACCCCCAGCCTAGCCTGACGCATCGGTGGTAAGGGGGTGGACGCGAAGCGTCCACCCATCACAACCCGAAGCGTTAGCGAGGGACAGTGTCGCGAGTGCACGTGGCCCTTGTCGGGAATGTCTCAGCCGTCGGGTGGCACGTCTGAGGCACGAAGGGCGTGCTGTGAGACCTGGGATGGATGTCTGGTTGCCAGCGCTGTCCCTCGCTTACGCCACGGGTTGTGATTTTTGGGCCTCGCTTACCCATCGGAGGGCGAGGGGAGCTGAACGATTTAAACCGACTTCCTAACAGGATTTGACCAAACCATGCGAAATTCCCTAGCCATTTTGATGCTGGTCGGAGGAAGCACTCTTCTTGGCCCAACGGAACTCTTGGCCCAGCCACCCTTCGGAGGGGGGCCTCCGCCGGAGGGTGAAAGGCGTTCTTGGGGGCGGGATAGCCGAGGTGGGGAGAGTAGCGGACGTGGAGATAGCAGTCGTAGCGACAGCAGTCGTGGGGATTGGCGCGGCGGTGACCGAGGTAGCTACGGTGGTCGAAGCGATCGAGGAAGTTTCGGTGGAGACCGGGGAAGTTTCGGGGGGGATCGCGGGAGCTACGGAGGGGACCGAGGAAGCTTTGGCGGTGATCGAGGTGGATTTGGCGATCGCGGAGGTTTCGGCGGACCACCTGGAGGTGGTTTCGGTGGCGGTCCAGGATTTGGCCCTCCGGGGATGGGAAGTGGTTTCGGAGGAGGTGGTTTCGATCCGTCTGGATTCTTGAGCCGAATGGATCGAAACGGAAACGGGATGATCGACATGGATGAGATGGAGGGGCCGGCTCGGTTCATGATCGAGCGAATGGCCCGTTCCAATCCCAGTATCGATATGTCCCGACCGATTCCACTGTCGGTATTGACCAGTTCCATGCAACAATCTCTAGGTGGACCGTCAAGCTCTAGTTCGATCGACGATAGCTCGATCGGCCCGACAACCTTGGTTCCAGGTTTCGGGATAAAGCAGAACAAGCCCCCCGTCCCGGGGTTCGGAGCTAACGGCAATTTGTCGAGTGTTCCTGTCGAAGAGCAGGACTTGCGCGAAGCCGAAGAACGAATTCAACGCTACGATCGAAACCGGGATTCGATGCTGGATGAAGAGGAACTACGGTCCGGGCGTTGGTCCGATTCCCCCATGCAATACGATCGGAACGGGGACGGCAAGCTAAGTCGCGATGAACTCGCGGTCCGCTATGCCCGCCGCCGTCTCGAAGGAGATGGTGGGAGCAGCAGTACGCCGACTCCCTCCAACCAACTTCCCTCAACCCGTAGTTTCAGTCGGATGGGGGGCGGCCCCGAGGGACGTCCGCAGGAAGAAGAGCCCTACTATCCTTTCGAAAATACCGCCAGCTACCGCTTAGGGGAAAGCTCTGGAGGTGCCAAGCGCCCCGCAGGCTTGCCCGAATGGTTCGTACGGTTAGATAGAAACGGAGACAACCAAGTTGCCATGGCGGAATTCATCAGCTCCCCTTCTTCGCAGGCGATCGAAGACTACGCGCGCTTCGACACCAACATGGATGGCTTCATCACGGCCCCCGAGGCTTTGGCAGCCGTGAAGAACGGCTACATTCCCAATTCCTCCTCGGGAAGTTCCTCGGCGCGATCGGAAAGCCCACGAGAAGAACGAACCGATCGGAGTCGCGACTTCCGCCCCGCTTCCCCTGGCCCCGAAGCGGCAAGTAGCAGACCGAGCAGCAGCCCCCAGGGGACAGGCCAAAGCGATGATAGGATGAAGACCTGGATCGCCGGGAGAGTCGCCAGATCTGACACCAATAAAAATGGCAAGCTCGAGATCGACGAATACAAAAACTACAACCCCAAAGGAGATTTTGCCAAAGCAGACCGCAACAAAGACGGAACGCTAGATCTGGACGAGCTTGTCGCAGAGAGAGAAGCAAATAGATAGTTGACATCCTGAACGGAGGAGGGCAACATCTCGTATGGTTGGAACTCAACCTACCGCAACTCCTCAAATCCGGTCCATGGCTCTCTTTCGGCGCAAAAACAAGGCGGAACCAACCCCGCCTCACATCATTCCCAAGCACGTTGCCATCATCATGGATGGAAACGGGCGATGGGCTCAATCACGAGGCTTGCCTCGCATCGAAGGGCACCGTCAAGGGGCTCAGTCGGTACGGCGCGTTTGCGAGACCTGTGTCGAACTCGGGGTGAAGTACCTGACCCTCTATTGCTTCTCCAACGAAAACTGGAAGCGTCCCAAGGATGAACTCGCCTTTTTAATGGGATTGCTCAAGCAGTTTTTAGTCAACGAATCGAAGACGCTGTTGGAGCAAAACATTCGACTTTCGATCATCGGTCGACGAGAAGGTCTTTCCGAAGACGTTCTCCATGAGATGGATATCGCAACCGAAAAGAGCAAGGAGATGGATGGGCTCCAGCTTTGCTTAGCGATCAATTACGGGAGCCGACAAGAGATCACCGATGCGATTCGACGGATCGCCGCCGATGTTCAAGCAGGAAAACTCCGTCCGGAGGATATCGATGAAGCCACCGTTTCCGATCATCTCTACACCGCAGGTGTTCCAGACCCAGATCTCTTGATCCGAACCAGCGGCGAGCTTCGAATCAGCAACTACCTCCTCTGGCAGATCAGCTACAGCGAAATCTGGGTCACGACCAAAGCTTGGCCAGAGTTCGGACGTGAGGAACTGATCGAAGCGATAGGAGACTACAGCCGACGGCACCGCCGCTACGGCGGGTTGTAGAATTATTTACGTCAACTTCACCCAATCGTTTGCAAAGTGGGGTTTGGCGGGGGCGACTTTGGCGGAGGTGAGGTGGGGGAGGCAGATGGCGCGTTCGGCCAGCTCGATCAACTTCTCGGCCTCGAACGGTTTGGGTAAGCAATAGACGCCCCCCGCCAAATGGAGGGGTTCGATCCACTTTGGCTCGAGCGTTTCCGCGACAAACAGAACCGGAGTCTCTTTCATATGAGCTGGTTTTCGGAGGCGAGCGGCAGCCTCTGCTGCCTCGAGAACTTCCCGACCAAACGAAAAAAGGATCAAGTCGAACGCGACCGATTCCGCCGCTTGCTCGGCTATTTCGACACTCCGAGCGGTGAAACAGCGGAACCCTTTTTGGTCGAGAGTCGTTGCCATTCCAGCGAGCGCGATGGGATCGGATTCCACAATCAGGACCATCGGCGGTTTGATAGCTTGGTTTTCCATGACATTTCCCTACAATTTGCACCTTTTCCAGCCCAGGGTTCCGCGAAGTGCAGGATTTCACAGGCTGGTTTCGGTCGGCACCGTCGTCCCCTCCCCGATGGAGTGGCTCCGATTGGGCGCGACGCTAATCCTAACCAACTACGGAAACATGGCTGATTCTCGCGAGCAAGACAACACCGGTTTAGGGGTTCATCAAGCGTCGAGGCTAGAAAAATTGCACAAAATCGAGGCGCTCGGCCTCGATCCCTGGGGTCACCGCTTCGATGACCGCTCCTTTATCCGAGACGTACGCTCGCTGGCAGGAGAGGTGAAGTTCAAAAAAGAGGATGGAACCCTCGTCGATCTTCCCGATTTCGAACAAGCCGCCGAAAGCGGAACTCCGGTCGACTACAAGGCTTGGAAGGGAGCCCAAGGCCCTGGGGAAGAGATCGGGCCGGAGGTGCGTGTCGCGGGTCGAATTCTTCTGCTTCGCTCCGCCGGGAAACTCTACTTCCTCAATATTCGAGACTGGACTGGGGACATCCAAGTTCTCCTCGCCAAAGGACAGGTCAGCGATGCCGATATGGAGCTGGTCAAGCTCCTCGACTTCGGCGACCTCGTCGGTATCGATGGCCGGCTCGGGCGAACGAACACGGGTGAGTTGACGGTCTTCGCAACCAAGCTTCACTTCATGACCAAGACGCTGGAGCCGCCACCCGAGAAGCATGCGGGGCTTCAAGATCCCGAGCTGCGTCAACGGATGCGTTACCTAGATCTGACCTACAACCAGGAATCTCTCGATCGGTTTACCAAGCGAACGAAGATCATCCACTCGATACGCTCCACCCTCGCGAAGCATCACTTCGTCGAAGTGGAAGGACCGACCCTCCATACCATCGCCGGTGGTGCTGCGGCTCGTCCGTTCCTCACCCATCACAACGCACTCGACATGCAACTCTTTCTCCGCATCGCGCTGGAGTTGCACTTGAAGCGACTCCTCGTCGGAGGAATCGAGCGGGTTTATGAAATGGGACGAGTCTATCGAAACGAAGGGATCAGTCCGAAGCACAACCCGGAGTTCACGATGATCGAACTCTATTGGGCCTACGCCGACTACAAGACGATGATGGACCTCACGCAGCAGCTGATCGTCGAAGCGATCGATGCGACAGGGCAAGGCTACAAACTCAAGTGGGGAGACCTCGATATCGATTTCACCCCACCCTTCCAACGTCGCAGCTACAGCGACTTGTTCGAAGAGCACACAGGACTCAAGTTCAACGACGACGCGGGGATCGCGAACCTCGCGAAGAAGATCGGGCTCGACCCGACCGGTAAGCATCCCGATGTCGTGAAGAGTGAGGTCTTTGAAGAAAAGGTAGAGGACTCCCTCATCGGCCCGATCTTCGTCACCGACTACCCCGCTAGCATCTGTCCCCTTACCAAACGGAAGGAAGGAGCACCCGAGATCGCAGAGCGTTTCGAGCTCTTCATCCATGGAATGGAACTTGCAAATTCCTATACAGAGTTAAACGATCCGATCCTTCAAGAAACCCTCTTCCGAACGCAACTCGACGGGATGGCAGAGGAGGACTCGATGGCAAAGATGGATACCGATTTCGTGAAGGCCCTTCGACACGGCATGCCCCCGGCAGGTGGACTCGGAATCGGAATCGATCGCTTGATCATGCTCCTAACCAACGCAAAAAGCATCCGCGACGTAATCCTGTTCCC
>CAYMXM010000230.1:0-7704 GCA_964394065.1 uncultured Pirellula sp.
CTCGCCATCTCGATCTGAACCAGAAGCAGCGGCAACTTCACAAACCCTACGACTACTACCATCGTTTAATTGCGCACCTCATTCAACATTTCGTTCATAAACGCCGAGTTCGAATGTTGGTACCTACGTTCCCATCCTTTGACAACCACCATCCAACCCGAACCATGAACTTCGCCACTTCGATTGCAATCCGCTCCTCACTTGCTACCGCCTGTTTGTTAGGGGGAGGAGTTGCCTATGGCGAACTGATCATCAGCAATCTTGATCAAGAGGCAGATATCCAGCTCTTCGAACCTCCACCCCGTGGATATCTGATCGGACTCAGGAGCGTGGAGTCAACCACTTCGGGCGAGACGCCCGAGCCACAAACAAATGACGCAGCGGCGGACGACAGTGATCCCTTCGAAGGACTATTCCTCGATTTGGCACCGCTGGACAATCCTCCCGCTGCCGAGGTTTTCAATCTAGATCACCTTCATCAAACGACTATCCAGTACGAGCTGGAGGGGGCGAACCTCGTAAACGATACCGATCCTCAAGTCGGAGAGAGCGCATGGAACGCTGCTAAGCGGAAAAAGGATGCGAAGGAAATCGTTGCGGTTGCCGAACCTTCATCGCTAGCCCTCATGGCTAGCCTCCTGGTGGCGTTTTTGGTTTATAGACAAGCAACCTCTCAGAAGGGCCTATTCCTCACACGTACCATTCAACGAATGCGCGGGATCGACGGTCGAGTGCAGTAAGATCCTCGACGCGGAACCGAAGCCCATTCGCGTCGATGATATTGACCGACTTATTGGAAACCCGGTGTACGTCCTCTTCTGCATTGAGGACGAACGAGGTTCTTCCATGATTTGTGTCGACGATCCACTCGCACGGTTCGGTCTTCCCCGAAACGCTGACGACCCGTTGGATAGTTGGGACGAACTCTCGAAGTCTCAATTCTTGGCGAATCCGATTGGCGGATTCACTCGGCAAGGAATCGAGGTTCCCAACACAGAGGAGCTCATCGAACTCCTGATCGGTGATCGAAACCCCCGATTCGGGTGAGGTCAAAGGAAACATCGGAATGATGCTCACGTTGGTGTAGACACGCCCTTCGGAGTCGATCAATTGAAGATGTCCCCAAGAGTCGTATTCGACACGAAACGTCCATCTCCCGTCCGACGTTCGCACGTTGGGAGCTTTTGCAAAATCCAGCTTGCTCGAATGGCTTGTAGTCATGATGGGGAGAAAGATGCAACGGTACTCTGGTCGTGGGCTAGAACGTTCTTGTCGTTCTAAATATACCAGCAATAGCCTGGGCTTGGCCTGACGCATCGGCGCGAATACAAAGTGTTTGGGTAGTTTGGTCGACGCGTAAGCGAGGTCCGAAAATCACAACCCGTGGCGTAAGCGAGGGACAGCGCTGGCAACTAGGCATCCATCCCAGGTCTCACAGCACGCCCTTCGTGCCTCAGGGACGTGCCACCCGGCGCTGAGTACTCCCGACAAGGGCTAAGTGCACTCGCGACGCTGTCCCTCGCTTACGCCACGGGTTGTGATGGGGAGGACGCTTCGCGTCAAGCCTGTTTCCCTTTCCCCTCAAAATCGACAACTTCCCTACAACCCGATCCAGCTCCTCCCTCTGCCCGTTACTTTTTCTTCTGCGTCGGCGCCTAGGGAGAGTTGGCAAGGTCTCTTGTTAGTATCCCGGAAGCGAATTCCGAAACCGTCTCCGACTCTTTGCACTTGCAGCTTCCAAGCCAAAGCATGAATCAATTCCCCAAGCCTTCTAACGACTCGGCGCCGGAACGACGAAAGGGCTCCCTTCTCCTTGTTCTACTAGGGACAAACCTGCTGCTCATCAGCCTCTTGAGCACTCATCTTTTGGTCAATAAAGTCCTGCCAGAATTTTTCGTCCGAAGGTTTACTCCGCTCCAACTCGAAGCGGAATTCACCCGATTGTTAAGCCGAGGTTCAGCCGATGAAGCCCTCGCGTTGGCGAATTCCCAATTCGGTCGCATCCCGAACCTTGTGGAAGCTGCGAGGCACTACCGAGAAAGTTCCCCCGAAGTTTATCGTGACTACATTGAGCGACATGGAAGATCGATCGCCCCCTTTCAAGACCTAGCGTTTGTTTCCCTACAGGTATTCCGACGTTACAACGCTCCTAGAGAATTCGAAAGCTACTTCTCGGTCCTCTCGGATGTCGATCCCGATTCGGAGATTGGCAAGGTCGCGAGACTCCTTCGCGATGTCGAAGCGACGAGAGATTCAGGACGATTCACCCCGGAGGATATTCAGACGTTGCGAGTGAAGTTTGATGAGCTCGTGAAGGGAAAGGACGATTCGCAACTCTTTCGATACTTCGCCGCCGTTCACTACAACAACCATGGATACTGGGAATCCGCTAAACACCACTATGACCGTCTGGTCCGGGAATGGCCTGTCGGTCCCATTCTCATGAGACGCGACTACGGTGATCTTCTTTCAAAGGACTCGTTTACTTACGATGCCTATCTCTATCGGAAAGCGACAGTCGACTTAGCGCCGACGGGGGAAGACTACTACAAACTCGCACGATCCCTTTCCGGTCTCATGAGGCGAGCCGATGCAATTGTTGCTTATACCAAAGCGACCGAGTTAGAACCTACGAGTGCAGAGTTTCAGGCAGGCCTCTCGAACGGATTCCTTAAGGCAGGGGACTTCGAAGAAGCGATTGAGGCAGCACGACACGCAACTGAAATCGACCCGAAGGAAGCTTTTACTTGGGTCGCTTGGGCAAACGCATTGGAAGCGACGGATCGCCCCGAGGAGGCGCTCGCGGTTCTAAGAGAGGGGCTAACTCACGCGAAAGATCCCCAGAACTTTTTTAGTCGTGTGGAGAAGCTTCAATGGATTGAATCTCCGCGGATCCCGCACAGTCGCCAAGGAAAACTCCTTCCGCATGCTCAATACATGACTCGGAGTCAATTCCTCGAAAAGCAGTTTCTACAGTTGTTGAACGAGGGGGATCAGATCGTAGCGACAAGGATCGTCGACTTGGAGTACGCAAAAATTAAAACATTTCAGCGAACTCTCCATCACTACCGAGGCCTCAATCGCGAACGTTTCCTAGAATATGTAAAAACGCACCGCGAACTACTCCAACGGCAATGTGAAGTGGCATTCCTATACGCAGTCGATCGTCGCGCCCATTTCGACATACCAACCTCGACGAGACTCTTCGAAGCAATTCATGAGATCTCCCCAGAATCGGAGGTGGGTGGCTTCTCGCAGATCATCGCATCGCTCGATACCGCAGCCAAAGAGCCCAATGCGTATACACGAGAGGAAATTGAGAATCTTTTTTCTCAGCTGCGTGAGAGTGTCAGCGCAAGACTCGTATCCCCGTTGCAACTATGGCTCGCAGGAATCCTCTGTCGAACGCATGAACGTCCAGAGGAAGGGGTAGAGTACTATGAACGGTTGACCGAGTATTGGCTACCTGGCCCGGCCCTCATGCACCAAACCTACGCCAACCATTTGGATGAACTGGAAAGGTCTAGCGAAGCCCTCTCCCTCCGCCGCCTTTCGTTGACGCTTGAACATGGGGAGTGGGCCGAGCAAGGAACGGGGCATACCCTCGAGCACCTATTTCGTTACCAAGAAGCACAAGAGTCATTCCAAATCGCAGTGGAGATGTCTCCCAAAAACTCCTCCTATTGGTTGTCGTGGGGGCATAGTTTGATGCAAAATGGTAAGCATGAGGAAGCCATTCCCAAATTTAAGCAAGCGCTTCGGCTTAGTCTTCGCAATGAGAATGCATGGATCAACTGGGCTCGTTCCCTTTGTGCGCTCGATTCTCCCAGCGAAGCATACCGAGTTCTCTCCGTTGCAAAAATGTCCCTTCCCGACAGTCAAAAAATCGAAAACGCTCATAAGCGGCTCGCAAATTATGCCACCGACCACGCCCCACCATTAACCCTGGAAGAGGCCACCTCCCCAAACACCCCATTGCCGCCCCAAGAAACTGTTCCGAAATAACTTCCCGAGTTTGGTAGCCCCAGGTAGGGGCGTCTCGAACCTAGGCGTGGGCCTCGGCCCACGCTATAACGGCCAGAGATATCTTGAGCCCCGGTAGGGGCGGAGCCAAACTTCGGTTCTCTTTTGGCCCCGCCCCTACCGGGGCTCTAAAACCACTTTTTCCCATCCAGTACGTGGGGCAAGCCCCACGCCTAAGTTCTAAACGCCCCTACCCGGGGCTACCCAGCCTTGACCTACGGTAAGACTAAGGCGAAGCCCTCTTCTTCCTCAAGTCTCAAGTCTCAAGTCTCAAGCCTCATCCCTCAAGCCTTACTTCGTAAGACTCGTTCGATTCGTGGTTCATCCACTGTTCTTCCTAAAGCCATGAATCCCACCTGTTCCTTGGCGAGAGAAGCAAGCATCGCAATGCTCCTCTTCTTCGCCAGCCTCTCGAACCTCTCTTTAGCTGATGACGTCCCCTGTTCCTTCAAGGGGCACGCGATGGGGATGGCCTACCAGCTTCAGTGGATCCAACCTTCGCACCCGCAACGCATCGAAACCGCGTCGCTACAAAGAGAGTTACAAACCGAACTCGACCGTCTCGAAAAAATCTTCTCCCTCTACCGTGAAGATTCCACCCTCTCTAAGTGGAACCGAAGCCGATCGACCGATTGGCAAGAGACTGCACCTGAGATTGTCGAACTTCTAGAATTCGCCGAGGAGCTTCATCGAGCGACCGAGGGAGCGTACGACCCGACGATCGCTCCGCTGGTGCGACTATGGAATATCAATACCTTGTCGAACGATTGGATCCCTCCGACGGAAGATGCTGTTTTGAAATCGCAAGAACATGTCGGTCTAGACAAACTTCAATGGCGTCGTTCCCCACCTGCCCTTCAAAAAATGGATCCTTGGTTGGAACTGGATCTCAACTCGCTTGTCGAAGGACTTGCGCTACGAAACCTAGCAAGCATCCTTCAACAGCGATCGATCGAGAACTACCTCCTCGAACTCGGAGGGGAGTTTACCGCGCGAGGGGTCGACCAGGACTCTCGACCTTGGTCCGTTGCGATCGAAACACCCCCTTCATGGGTCGAACGGAGTGTCGAGATCCCTTCCCGCGTTTACGTTGTAAGATTGCGGGATGTTTCGGTGAGCACATCGGGAACCTATCGACATCGACGTCGATTCGAGGGACGCGAGTACTCGCACATCTTCGACGCGAGAACGGGAAGCCCGATTGAAATCGCTGCTGAAAGCATCACGGTGGTGCACGAAGATCCGCTCACGGCTGACGGTTGGGGAACTGCGTTGATGTTGTTACCGATAGAGAGAGCGATTGTGTCTGCCAACGAGCGTTCTCTCGCCATCTGCATCGCTACCAGCAAGGAAAATGAATGGGCCATTTCAGAATCGGGGCTCGAATGTTTTCACTCTCGATCTCTATCGGATTCTTCGCCCCCCCGAAACGCCCCCCCCTCAAGCACCTTCCATTTTTCGTCGCTTCTACGCTGGGGCTTGTTCGCAGCCATTCTCATCCTTTTGGCAAGGAAACTGCTGATGAGGGGCTGAACCACGAATCGAACGAATCTTACGAATCAGGTTGGAGGGAACACGAATCAGGTTGGTGGGGTGAGGCTTGAGACTTGAATTGGAAGAGAGCATCCTAGTTATCTGTGGCCCGGGCGTCTCGCCCGGAGAAAAGGTCAAAAAGTGCGGCGTGCTCCATCAATCGTTCCCCTCTTTCGCAGGTGTTGACGTCGGGTTCACAAATGTTTACGATTACCCAAACGGCCTAAAACCGCATGGTGGTAGTAGCTCAGTTGGTTAGAGCGTCGGATTGTGGTTCCGAATGTCGGGGGTTCGAATCCCCTCTATCACCCCTCTCTGTTTCACCAATGTTTTTCCAGGTCGGACGCCACTTTTAAGGCGTACCGGGATTACCCCGTGCGACCCCGCAAAGTCGAAGTTCATACCGTAAAACTGTTCTAGTCGAACAGTACACGTTCTGTTCGATTGCTCCCAGGTGAGTCTCCCCGTCCTTCACGCTGAACCAATATATTACGCTGCTCGTTCTTCTCGAATCTGCTCGTAAACTTGCTTCAGCAGATGCTCCGAGTTCCGTTACCCTTATTGAAGGGGAGGAAGAACGTTTTGTTGCCATCCAAGCGGGTCGTCATCCAAACAACATCGGGATCAACCGCGAAATGCGATAACCCGTCGCTTGAACTCGAAGATACGTTCGCGGGGATCGCGGTCGGCCATGTACTGGTGCTTGGCGTGTTCGGCGGTTTACCGCGCGGCGCGGCAACATCAATGCCCTGCAATGCGGTTGCGGTCATGGCTGAGCCTCCGCCAGCGTGCGTTCCAATTCTCGCCGCAGTTCCTCGCGGTTCGGCAAATACAACTGATACTTCTGCACGAAAAGCGAACTGTTCATTTCGTAGGTCGCGTATTCGACGAGCAGTTCATCTTTCTCGCGGCTCAGAACGATGCCGATGGGTGGGTTGTCTCCTTCCACGTTTTCTTCGGCGGCGAGTTTCAATACGCCTTCTTTATCCTTGCTGGCGGCGAGACGGAGGAAGAGGCTGGTTTCTTTCTGGCGACGGAGTTCGCGGACATTCCAGCGTTCGAGAACCATTTGCTTTTCGTAGAAGCCTCGTTCGAGCGGATCGTCGATTTTGAGAAGTTCGACGACATGGGACCAACTCGAAAGGCCAGACAGTGTCTGGCTTTTTGGGTAGACGAGATAGAACTGTCGCATCATTTTGACGTTGCTGCGGCTGAAACCCTTGCCGTGACGAAGCGTTAAGTCCTTTGCCAGACGGTTGATAAGCCCTTTGCCGTACTCGGCTTTGGCCTTCCCGCCCTGCTCGAATTCGACGATGTGCCAGCCGACACGCCAGTAGGTCTCGAGGTTGGCGGCATACACGGCCTGTGCCGCCTGGGCGCGGCCACTCGCCACCGTCGTCCCGATCTGCTGGAGGAGTTGATCGTAACCATCCTCTGCCTTCGGCTTCGCCGGAACGAGTGCCTTCGATGTTGGTTTCTTCTTGCTCATCCCACCACCTCTCGCAGCATCCGCACGATGTCCTTTTCGAGGTTGGCAATCTCGGTTTCGATTTCTTCCAGCAGGCGCGGCGGCGTGTACTTGTAGAAATGCCGCGTCAGCGGGATTTCGTAGCCCACTTTGCCGATTTGCCTGTCTTTGTGGTCGCGGACGGTTTCGTTGATCCAGGCGTCGGGAACATGCGGCTTCACTTCCCGCTCGAAGTAATCGGCGACGCTCCAGATGAAACTGACTTTCTCGCCGAAGTTGTTCACTGCTTCCCTGCTTTTGGCTTATCGCGGCTTCGTGTTCATCAGCCGGTCGTGTCAACTCTGATCCATCAGAGATTTTCAGTCGCATCGTATTGACAAAACGTACGTTTAACGAGCTGTGATAGGTGCTGTCAAGATTGGTGAGTGGAATGGCCGGGGACACTCACCTGGGGAGTGGCCCCGGTCATCTGTTGATTTCATACTCGCGTGGAGTATAGTTTTGATGTCGTTTAGACGATAACGAAGGAGCTTTGCGGATGAGCAGCCGACATGAGAAATACGAACCATTGGAAGAAGCACTTTGCGAAGGTGTTGAAAAGGGATCTGTAGGTCGGACTTTGGAACAGGGCAAACGCATACTAAGTTGCAGGCAGGCCAAGGAGTTGCGTCAGGTATGTG
>CAYMXM010000231.1:0-7688 GCA_964394065.1 uncultured Pirellula sp.
ACGGGACCGGGATGTGGGAACGAATCGCGAAGAATAAAGATCAGGAAGAAATCAGGAAGAAGAGGGGAGTTAACCACGAATCGAACGAATCTTAAGAATCAGGCTTGAGGGTTGGAGGCAGTCGAGAGGTTGGAGGCAAGGGTGGCACGCTCAGAACGCAGCGATGGGCGCGGAGCACTACCAAAATACAGGGAATTTGCCACTGACATCACACCCTTCGTTCCTCAGGGACATGCCACCCAGCTGTCGGTAACGATGGCCACAATAGCGTAGGGCGAAGCCTCCCTCTTCCTTGAAGCCTCAAGCCTCACCCCTCAAGCCTCTTCTCTCAACAACCGTCAGACTTTGCCTCAAGTGTACTGGAAGAATACCCGATACCATCCCTACAAACCGAACGAGTAGATCGTGCGGATGTGTCAGTTTCTCCACATCGCGGAGCTTGGAAACAGAATGGCAAAGAAAACTAACGACCTAAAGGCATGGATGGCGGTCGCCGCGTGTGTAGGGATGGGAGCGGTAAGCACTGGCTGCCAAGTCCACGTTGCTGGGCAGACCCTTCCAAGCCCTTACTATTTGCAGGACGATGTCCAGTATTTCCCGGCGGGACCTGAGAACAAGCTAGCGAACGAAACCGCCGCTCTCAAGGCTGCTCGCGAAGAAGCGAAAGCCCGTCGTTAGACAGGGACCAACGACAAGCCCGACGCGCAAGAGTTCGGAAATTGCGCTTTTTTAAACACAGAGGCACAGAGAACACAGAGTTTAGGATAACCCCTTGGGGATCCGAAGCTCTCTGTGTCACTCTGTGCCTCTGTGTTTCTTTGCCTCAGTGTTTCCAAATTTCTTATTTTGTTTCCGTAGCGTGAATGGTTCGTGGCCCGGGCGTCTCGCCCGGTGGAGCCTTCGCAACTCCGGGCGAGACGCCCGGGCCACGATCTCATACCGTACCACGTGGCGCGAGAAATCTTCTTTTTTTCTCCGTCGTGACCAGACGTGTCACCGAAGTGGGCAATTCTGTTCGTAAGTCACCGCGAAGAAAAGCCTTAGGTGCGATATTCCAAGAGAGTTTTCGGTTGCGGTGGGGATCCACTTCGAGCCCCAAACTCAACGATAGCAAGCTTTTGCGCGACCCAGTCTCCAAAGTTTGACACGGCCGTGGGAATCGATACACTGCTTGCCAGATGACGCAACATGTTGTGCCAGCCTATTCGGAATATACTACCCATAGTAGTTCTCGAGACTTGCCAAGCACCATGTTCCTCAGAAGAATTCTGAAGACCAGACTGAATTTTCTCCATAGAGATTTCTGAACAGAAGATTCTGAGGATCGACGTCGGAGGCTTGGTTTTGGGTACGAAACCCTTGGGTTACGAAGGAATTTTCTAAAGCATTCGGTAGCAGGGCGGCTCGAACATTGGTCGGTTCGTGGAGGCTTATTGTCTACCCTACTCATTTTTGATTCTCGAAGGAGTCGCGCGAATTATGGCAACTGTTGAACTGGGACACCAAAATCGTAAGAGGTCGAAGACGACACACGAAGCCCGAGGTGATCGAGCTGGACTCAAAATCGAATCCCGCTTCTGCCCGACGGATGTTGCAGATCCGTTCGACACCAAGGAATGGGAGATGCGAAGCGCCGTTATCAAGGACGAAAATGGAAAAGCGCTTTTCGAGCAAACCAACTGCGAAATCCCCGCAGACTGGAGTCAACTTGCGTCGAACGTCGTCGTCAGCAAGTATTTCTACGGCGACCACAACAACCCTGCCGAGCGGGAATCCTCGGTCCGTCAATTGATCCATCGGGTCACTCGGACGATGGCCGATTGGGGCGTCGCCGACGGATATTTCGATACCCCTGAAGATGGTGAGCGATTCTATCGGGAACTGACTTGGCTATGCTTGCACCAGTACGGATCGTTCAACTCACCGGTCTGGTTCAACGTCGGGCTCTACCAACAGTACAACGTCACCGGTGCGAAGTGCAACTGGCACTACAACGTCGAATCGGGGCAGGTCGAGCAACCAGAGAATCCTTACGAGTATCCCCAAGGCTCCGCATGCTTTATTCAAAGCGTCGGGGACAACATGGAAGACATCATGCGTTTGGCGACGAGCGAAGCGATGTTGTTTAAGTTCGGTTCGGGAACTGGCACCGACCTTTCGACGATCCGAAGCAGCCGAGAAAAACTTTCCGGGGGTGGAAAACCGAGTGGCCCTCTCTCCTTCATGCGAGTCTACGACCAGATCGCCGCGGTCGTGAAGTCCGGTGGGAAGACGCGCCGTGCGGCCAAGATGCAATCCCTTAAGGTTTGGCACCCAGACGTGATGGAGTTCATCGAGTGCAAGTGGAAGGAAGAGCAAAAGGCCCACGCGTTGATCCGTGAAGGTTACGAATCGAACTTCAACGGCGAAGCTTACTCGTCGGTGATGTTCCAAAACGCGAACCTCTCGGTCCGCGTCTCGGACGAATTCATGCATGCCGTCTCGGGTGATAAGCCTTGGAGGACAAAATGGGTAAGTGACAAGTGCGATGAAGAGGCACCTACCTATCCCGCGCGAGACATTCTCAATCGGATGGCCGATTGTGCATGGCATTGCGGCGACCCAGGGGTTCAGTACGACACGACGATTAACAAGTGGCACACCTGCCCCAACAGCGGTCGAATCAATGCGAGCAACCCTTGTTCCGAGTACATGTTCCTCGACAACACCGCTTGCAATCTCGCATCGATCAATTTGATGAAGTTCCGCAAGGAAGATGGAACCTTTGACGCCGATGGGTTCACGGCAGCATGCCGAATCTTCTTCATCGCGCAAGAAATCCTCGTCGACCATGCGAGCTATCCGACCGATCGGATCGCCCACAACAGCCACCTTTTCCGCCCCCTTGGGCTCGGTTACTCCAACCTCGGCTCTCTCATCATGACCTCCGGAATCCCTTACGATTCCCCCGAGTCGTATGCGATGTGCGGATCGATCACCTCCCTCCTCCACGGTGCTGCGAATTTGGCTAGTGCTGAAATGGCTGGAGTGGTCGGTACGTTTGCCGAGTACGAACCGAACGCCGAACCGATGATGCGGGTCATGCAGATGCATCGCAACGCGGTTGAGAAGATCGCAGATTCGGAATCGGACTACCTCAAAAATGCAGCGCGCGACGTTTGGGATCGGGTCTTGGATGCAGGAAATCAAAATGGATTCCGAAACGCCCAAGCGACCGTTCTCGCACCGACCGGAACGATCAGCTTCATGATGGACTGCGATACAACCGGGATCGAACCGGACATCGCGTTGGTCAAGTACAAGCAACTCGCGGGCGGCGGGATGTTGAAGATCATCAATCGATCGGTTCACCTCGGCTTGAAGCAACTGGGGTATAACAGCGATCAGATTTTGGCGATCGAAGCGCATATCAACGAACACGATACGATCGAAGGTGCGCCTGGTTTGAAGGATGAGCACCTCCCGGTGTTCGATTGTGCGTTCACCCCTGCAAACGGTACTCGCAGCATCCGCTGGCAAGCCCACGTCGAGATGATGGCCGCCGCTCAACCCTTCCTTTCGGGGGCGATCAGCAAGACCGTCAACATGCCGAAGGAAAGCACGATCGAAGACATCGCCAGCGCCTACTACTGGGGATGGGAAGTCGGTTTGAAGGCGATCGCTATCTACCGAGATGGTTCCAAGCAGAGCCAACCTCTCAATACGAAGTCCGAGGGGAAGAAAGCGGAAGAGGCCAACGCGAAGACGATTGAGAAGATCGTTTACAAACCGCGCCGCGAACGTCTCCCCGATACCCGCAACTCGGTGACCCACAAATTCAGCATCGCTGGGCACGAAGGGTACATCAGCGTCGGACTTTATCCAGACGGGCGTCCCGGCGAAGTCTTTATCACGATGGCCAAAGAGGGGAGTACCGTCGGCGGCTTGATGGATAGCTTCGGAACGGCGACCTCGATCGCATTGCAGTACGGGGTTCCTCTCGAAGTCTTGGTGAACAAATTCAGCCACACGCGGTTTGAGCCGATGGGGCATACGACGAACCCAGACATTCGAATCGCGAAGAGCTTAGTCGATTACATCTTCCGCTGGCTGGGACTCACGTTCTTGGATAGCTACCGTGAAGAGCACAAGCTCAAGAGCGATATACTTGCTTCCGGCAACAAGAAGACTCCCGCGACTTCGACGAAGACTCCAGTAAACGGGAACGGAGCCGAAGTTTCTTCCCCAGCCTCCTATACCCAAGCACGGTTCATCGGATTCGACACGGTATCCAGAGGAGGGGCATCGGGTGGCACAATCGAAAGGAGCGAACCGAGCAACGGAGCGTCTCTTGCCGCGAATAAAGGGGAAGGACGTGACTCGCAGTTTGCCGGCTTCCAAGGGGACGCCCCCAGCTGCGACAATTGCGGTGCGATCACCGTGCGAGCCGGAAATTGCTACCTCTGCCACAACTGCGGAAACAGTTTGGGATGTAGCTAGTAGCGGGGGACTAACACGCACAGAGATTTAGATTATCCGCTCCCCTCGCCCCTTTTAGGGGAGAGGGCCGGGGGTGGCCTGGCGCATCGATGGTAAAGGACCTGCGCAAGGGTGGCACGCTCAGAGCGAAGCGATGGGCGTGGAGGACTTCTCGGAACATTGGGAATAGCCTCAAAGCATCACGCCCATCGCTTCGCTCTGAGCGTGCCACCCAACGCCTAAGATATTCCAGAAAAGGGCTACGTTCACTCACGACGCTGTCCCTCGCTTACGCCACGGGTTGTGACGGTAGGACGCTTCGCGTCCCCAGCGGTTAACAGCGTTGCTCATCCGGGCGAGACGCCCGGGCCACGGAGGGCCTACCCCTCCTCTTTTTGTGTCCAGCGAAACAAGATGCTTCGCTTCTGAAAGAACTCGACGATCGGTCGGCTCCATACGTACCACGCGGCTTCTTCTCCGCAATGAAAGAACGCGGTACCCTTCGCCCCCATGTGTAGGCGGCTGGCCGTCTCTTTGTCCACCGAGGCGAAGACCATCTGATAACTTCCCAATCCACGAAGGCTCTCCGATCCGTTCGCGAGTTGAGTTACCGTTCCTCGGAAACTCTCAGCTGGCAAGCTATCGAAAACCAATTCGACATCCGTTTTGTCGGGAATGGCATAGCGACGCACGTATTGGGTATCCCGATCAGCAACCTCGATGCGCATGCGCCATCCCCCGTCCAGTTCGACGACGTTGAACATCAGATCTCCGCGCCGTAGAGGGCGATTCTCCAATTCACGCTGCAAATCGGTCGCGACGACGACACCATCAATGGGGGAGTCGATTTGGAGTTTCTTCTGCTCGGAGCGAAGAAACTGGAGCATTTCCTTTGCATGGGTTTCTTGAGTATCCAGAACGAGCAACTCGGAGGAGATTCGGCCTTGGGATGCTACCGAGTCGGGGCGGCTCGGATCGAGTTGATTGATAGCGACGCGAAGTCCATTTCGTTTCTCAGCCATAGCACGCAACTTACCGACCGCTTCTTCGATTTGAAGTTCCAGAGTCGGCGAACGAAGTTGGGCAAGCATTTGTCCTTCCACGACTCGCTCTCCGTCTCGCACTCGCAGGGTATCGATAAAGCCATCCATGCTAACGTAGATAGAGCGCATAGAGATCGGCTCCAGCGTCGCGTCGGCGTGAATCGTCATCGGATAAGGACGCCATGCAAGCCACCATCCGAGGAGAAGCAACACCACGATTGAAGCAAGTTTTGTCGTCTTCCATCCTCCTGCCGAAAGGTTCTTTAACCAGCGATTGCTCGCCATGTTTCTCAGCCAAGCTGGTAACCGAAGCCATCTATGCTGCTGCTCCCAAACAGGGTAGATGGCAGCGATATAGCGAGGCAACTCCGAGAGATGCTCCAGCATTGTTTCCTTGCTGCTCCATTCCATCAGGAGCATTTCGGTCGTATTCGGCTGTTGAGGCTTTTTCCACGGGATAGCGACACGGTTTGGAAATAGCACGACCTTCGAAGGATTGAGGGAGGGGGCATCGTCCGTAGCAACGATCGCAGCATTGAGGGGTTTGTCTGGAGAGGTGTGGACTGCAATTTGATTGGAATCGGCTTTCAAGGAAGCGTTCGCGATTTCCTCTATGGCGTGAACGACCGAGGAGGTGGCGTCGATCGAATGGGCGCCACTACAAGCTCTTAGCTTTGGGGAAGGAGCGAGGGTTAGGTAGGATGCACGGTCTGCCTCAAAGGCTGCGGCAAGGTTGTCGACGAGTCGGCTGTTGCATTGAAGATCGACGTTCGTCTTGGTAAGTGCGGATATCCCTCTTTGGAGCCCAGTGACTTTCCCTTCCGTTAATTTCTGGCGGCGATGAAGTGTTCGAGTCCAACAGATTTCTCCAATCCCTGCTATTAGAGGAGCACGCCTTTTCCAATCTGGCTCACCAGGGGGAAACTCAAGAAAGAGGAAGCCTTCTTCGATGGACTCCGGATTGAGTCGAACGGCCCCCCACCAACCCTTTCGCAAGAGTCCGTGGGGATGTTCCGCCGCGGAGGCTTGACTCAGCGATTCACCTATCGCATTTGTAATCCCGTTCCCTTCACCGACAGCGATGACTCGACTCCAGGTCCCTTGCATCGGGAGAAGCAGCGAGGCGGAGCGCCCGTTGGACAAGACGATCGCCGTTTCGAGCGCTAGGTGCCAGAACGATTCGTTCGATTGCAAAGAGCGCGAAGCATTCTCCAGTTCGTCCAGCAGCCGATCCACTTCTTGGAGAGTCATAACTGTGAGCTTTGCAATCGGGGAGTGTTGTGAGGGGGAAGTTCGTAAGGACTGGATAATCCTGCAACTGTTGTAAATCATGCCGAGAAAAGGACCACGAAGAGGCTGCCTCGCTCCTTTACAAAACACTCCTCGCAAATGTGCGAGGGGAATCTGCGATAATCTGCGGATGGATTTTTGTCATCCGCAGACTCCGCCGATTATCGCAGATGGTGTTGAAATCAAAGAGGCCTGCCCCGAATGGCTCAAGGCTACATTCCTTGGGCACCGGCCTTAGAAGAATCGGGGAGAACAATTTCTGGAACATGTCTTTGTATTTCACGCAAGGCGAGGAGCAACCCGATTGCCTGCATGCGCAGGGCATCGGTTGTGTCATCACAGCCTATTTCGGATGACTCAGCCGGCATCTGCCTAACGTAGCTCTCTAACTTCCGTTGAAGAGAACGAAGTCTTGTGAGCAAACTGGCCGACGATTGCTCGTTCGGTTCGTAGGCAGCCGAATCTCCATCTTCGATTCCTAATACGCTGTATGCATCAATCTTATCATTGAACAACGATTCGATGGAAGAACGCAAATCTTCCGAAAGTATGTACGACGACATCAAGTCCGTGCCCCTTCAACCAACTTTGCCGATTACGAAGAAAAAAGTGGGTGGATTCCCGAATTTCAAGCAAATTCTAAAACAACCTCTGCCGCGCCATCCATTCTACCCCTACCCCCCGGCCTGGTTGCCAGCGCTGTCCCTCGCTTACGCCACGGGTTGTGATTATCGGGCCTCGCTTGCGCGTTGCCAAACGGGGAGGGTGACTTCCACCTGCAGCGCGGTGCTCTTCCCCCTTATCCCTTACACCTTACACCTCACTTTGCTGCTATTCCTTGGAATCGGAGGATCGAAAAAGAATGGCGTTTTCCGAATAACCCGTAGATTGGGGTTA
>CAYMXM010000232.1:0-7661 GCA_964394065.1 uncultured Pirellula sp.
AATAAATTCCGTTCTACATTGGCCGCCGTCCGCGCTGTGAGCCGGTCTCTACCTCTTCATTGTGCGCAAGCGCATAGACTCATTTTCGTCGGCTATCTAAACTTACCCCCCGTCCAAGAACCGCCGCTTCCATTCCTGGGGTACGATGAAGCTACGAAAGAACAAACTGAAACCACTCCGGTTTGAGTACGCGCCCACGGTGGCCGAAGGGGATGGGGGATGGGACGATCGGGTGGAGGCCGTTGGTCGACTCATGGCAGCTTCACTCGCTAAGGCGGAGACTCCCGCCTCGCTTCATCGCAGGATTCACGCCCCCATCGAATGGTTGAAAAGCTACGAGGCCCAGCGCCAGAGAAGTCTTCTGGGGAGGATATTTCAAGTTGCAACCGAGCTTCATTCGCAGGTTGACCGAGTAGTCGTCTTGGCGCCGAAGTCGATCCAGCTCGCGATCCAAGCCATCCAAGGGACTTGCTGCCAGCCTTTGTGGAACGAATTGACTCGTGGAGATCGAGGGAGCAAACCCCGTTTATCTCTCGTCGGTCACGACTTCGACACCGATTCCATTCAAGGGCTTCTCTATCTACTCGGAGCTCATCGCCAAGTCCGAGCGGAAGATGAATGGACGCGATGGGGATTGCTTTTGATCGACCCGAGTGGCTGCACTCCCTTGTCGGGGCTCTTTTTGAACCATTTTCTCCCTGCATACATGCGCCAGTTTCATGGGGATGTGCAATCCAAGTCTCTCTTCGTGATGACAGACTCGGGAAGCCCCATCTCCCGTGCGTTGGCGGGGCTGGAGATCAACCAGGAATTCGTCGTTTCTCCTTCGAGTCTTGAACCGGGGGCTCTCAATGAACTCGTTCTTCTTCCCGCTGCGATTCTCGGTGTGAACGTCATGGAGCTCGCGGCAGGAGCTGCGTTCGTTTCGAAAGAGCTATTGGAAGGAGATATCCACCGAAATCCCGTGACGCAGTTCGTTGCCAGTAATCTTGACAGCTGCTCCGACGGAACGCTTCGACGGCGGAGACAGAGCCTCAAACCATGGACGAGCGGGCTCGATGCAATTGCGCAGTGGTATTCCTTTTGGGTCGCGAGTTCATCGTGTAGCATTGCCGAGTGCGAAGGAGTTCAGCATCAGCTCTCGGCCGAGGAGTGCCGCTTTGATCCACTCGAGTACGCACCCTCGCATCAGCTTCAAAGTTATGTGGATCGCTTGGCTCAAGAGGAATGGGAACGAGGGATTTCCGCATCTCGCCCGATGACCCGTATTACCCTTCCTATCGTCGATGAACTTCATTGTGGTCAATTGATGCAATGGTTGAGTCTTTCAGCGGTTGTTGAAGAGATTGTTGCGAGTAAGCGGTGAGCCTTGAGGGGCGGAGGCGAAGCGTCCCCCATCACAACCCGTGGCGTTAGCGAGGGACAGCGTCGCGAGTGCACGTAGCCCTTGTCGGGAATGTCTCGGGCACCGGGTGGCACGTCCCTGAGGCACGAAGGGCGTGTTGCGATATCTTGCATGGGATGCCTGGTTTCCAGTGCTATCCCTCGCTTACGCCACGGGTTGTGATTCTCAAACCTCGCTTCGAAGAGAAATGGATGAAAATCTGGTTATTTCTCAGTTGAAATTTCGGATTCGAGTTGTCATAACTAAACGGATGGATGCGGATAAACGGATTTCGTTTTGTTCTGCATTCGAATTCTCTCCACGGCTGACAGCAAGTTTTTTTGCTTTTTATAAAAGCGTCCTTTTCTTTATTCGATCTTTTCAAAAAGGGTATCGAGATGCGTAGGGTGTGGAACGAAAAAGCTAGTCGCGTTGCGCGAACAGGCTTTACATTGGTGGAATTGTTGGTGGTCATCGCGATCATCGGCATCTTGGTTGGACTTCTTTTGCCAGCAGTTCAAGCGGCTCGCGAAGCGGCTAGGCGCATGCAGTGCTCCAACAACCTCAAACAACTGGGGCTGTCTTTGCACAATTACGAGAGCACGCATAAACACCTTCCTGCAGGAAGATTGAGCTTGGGGCTAGGGGGTGGAACGGACCCCACGGTCTATCGAGCCGATCCACAGACCAAGAACGGTCACGGTTTGGTTGGGCTGCTTCCGTTCATGGAACAAACCGCTCTCTTTGAAAAATTCGATATGCGTGGCTCGTTCGGGGATTACAAGCGGTCTATCTCAGGTCCACTCCCGGTAGGCTTAAATGCGACTCAGTCAGGGAACGCTGCCATTTCCGTAAACCCGGTAGCTGGATTCTTCTGCCCGTCCGATCCAGGCGACCGAACCATTGCTCCTAACGCAAACTACAGTCCCGATCTGGGGGTGAATACTGCACTCCGCCCCGCAAAGACTTGTTACGATTTTGTGAATACCGCGTCCAGTCTTAATTACTTCAACCAGTACCGTTCGATGGCCTTGGAAACGAAGTATATGTTTGGCGAAAACAGCTTTACGCGGTTTGGTGGCGTACCCGATGGTCTAAGCAATACGATTGCGATGACCGAGACGCTGCTCACTACCCAAAATGGCGTTACGGGTTCCTGGGCCTATGCGGGTTGGGTCTCCGTTGGTATCGACCCGGTTGGAACCTATAATTTGACCGTTCCTGTCGCTGGGTTGAATGTCAGGAGATATGGCGCTGCAGGTGTGGCGATCCCCGGTCGCAGAGCCTCGTGGTATAACTCTGGCAGTACTCACACAGGTGGGATTCAAGCTGTGCTGGGAGATGGGGCTGTGAAATTCCTATCGGATGGCATGGACATCCCAACCCTAACCTACTTGTGCAGAATCGCAGACGGACAGACGGTCTCTCTTGAGTAACACTCCCCTCTTACAGGTTAGGATTTCAATGCGATTTCGACAGATGACGTCCCTCTTTGGGAAATATTGTTCCGTTTTCGTACCCCTCCTTTTCTTGGTCGGGTGCGGAGACGGAGCGAAGCTAGTGAAAGTCGATGGGACGGTGACGATGGAGAAAGCTCCGCTGGCTAGCGCAACCATTCAACTCATCCCCTCTAATGGGGATAGCTTGGGGGGGGCGGTCGGCACTAGCGATGAGCAAGGGAAATTCACGGTCTCAAGTCTTCGTAGTAGCGCCCAAGAGGGGGTTTCTCCTGGCGCTTACACCGTCCGGGTAAGCAAAATGATGAACAAGGACGGAACCGTCCTCCCACCTGATGCGATGCAGGCGGATTACCCGGATGCCTTTGAGGCGATTCCTGCCCCTTACTCGACTTTAGAGTCCACCCTTCAGGTTACCGTCAGCGAAGCGGGTGGTGCCATAACGGTGGATGTACCCAGCAAGCTACTTAAGAAGAGGTAGTTGGTTCATGCTTTTGTCTCGAACCTTGCGGTATTGCACCCTAGCCATCCTTGTTTGCGGGATGGCCGGGGCCGGTTGTAGTAAAAAGCCTCCCGCCCCAACTCCAACAGAAACGACGGTTACTGTTGAGGAGCCCGCTGGCGAGTCGAAAGTACTCCTTTCGAACTTACGCTACAAAGTCAACGACGAGGGGATTGCTTACATCGAAGTCGATTACGAATTCACCGAAGGTGCTCCCGTCAGACACTATCAGTGCGAGTTTGCTTTCCCAGGAACGTCTCTAGTCGGGCTTAAGGAGTTACAGAATTGGGAACTCAAGAAGTCGGGAACTGTTCGAAGCGGCTTTGCTACCAATGGGCAGCCGGTGAAAACCATCACCGCTATCTTCAGGGAAGCCGAATCTCCCTCCCTTGGATATTACGATATTTCAAACACAATCGAAGGAAACCTCGGTGGAGGATCTACGGAGTGACTTAACGGTCAGTCGACGTTCTGCTCTCAAGGCAACCTGTCTCGGTTTGGCGGCATCAGGTTCCATGTTCGCTTCGTCATCATCTTCGATGGCGAATCCGCAACCTCCAACTGACGTCGATCCGCCTGATACCTTTTCCAAGGTCTCTCGAGGTATTCCGTCGGGATGGCGGTCGATGCGCAAGATCGACATCCATAACCATGTCTTTGATTCCCTCCACCGCAAGGAGACCAGCTGGTCGCGAGTCGAAAAGATCGTCGAGGCGGCTGAAGTACTAGGGATCGGAACCGTATGCTGCTCTCGACCCATCACAGGGGGAGTCCTCGCAGACGACAATGGTGTCAAGGATGCAAACGACTCTGTTCTGGCTGCGATGAATCGCTATCCGAAAGTCATTCGTGGGTTTTGCTTCTTGCAACCAGGGAACGGTTCCGGCGCGATCGATGAGCTGAAACGATGTCGCGACGCGGGGATGATCGGCGTCAAACTATACAATCAATACAAGATTACCGACCCCCTCCTCTTTCCTGTCGTCGAAGCCTGTATCGAGGCGAAGCTACCGATCTTAAGCCACTCAGCGTTCTTGACCGATCCGGCCTCGATCGCAGCTCAACCCAATACGTCCAACGCTTTGGAGTTTTGCCAGTTGAGCACCCGCTATCCCGAACTGAAACTGATCCTCGGGCATGTCAATGGTGGTGGGGATTGGGAATGGGCGATCAAGGGGCTCGCGAATTGCCCCAACGTCGTTCTCGATACGAGTGGTAGCGTGCAAGAGGATGGAACGATCGAAATGTGCATCCGAGAGCTGGGCATTTCTCGCGTCCTTTTCGCGACCGATCAACTGATGGAGGGGGGCGTTGGCAAGATCCTCTCGGCCGGTCTCACTCCAGCAGAGCTCGATGCTATTTTCTACTCCAATGCAGCGAGATTTTTGCCGGAGGGGGCATTGTGATCATCGACTGCAACGCGTTCATCGGCCAGTATCCGTTCCGTTCTCTTCGATTTGGAGCACCCGGTGATTTCGTCGCCAGAATGGATCATTTTGGTATCTCGAAATCTCTCGTGACCTCGATCCACGCCTTCTTCTATCGGAATGTTCAGGAAGCGAATCGAGAACTCTTTTCTGCGGTCGCGAAGTTCCCTGACCGCATCCTGCCGATCGGAATGGTCAATATCGGGTATGTTCGATGGAGAGAGGATCTCGCGCTCTGCATCGATCAAGGGGTCAAAGGAATCGCACTTGCGCCTCATTTTCACCGATGGGGATCCGAGACTCCCGATCACGCCGAATCGTTGCATGAACTTCTTGGCCGACTTGCCGAGCGCGAACTTCCAGTCGTGTTGACACAACGCCTGGAAGATCGACGGCAAAGGCATGCTTGGGATCAAGCGTCGGACCTGTCGCTAGGAGTGGTGAAGGGGATGCTTGCGGAGCACACGAAACTTAAAATCATGTTCTGCAATTGGGCAGGTCTTCGAGCAACGCAGCTGCTCGATCTCGGCCTCAAGGATCGCTGTCTCATCGACCTCGCGAGAATGCAAGTCTTGCAGTCGGGGGACAGTATAGAGCTAATGAAGAATTTGGGAGAAGGGTCGGTTTGCTTTGGTTCGCACGCTGCGTTCGATTATTACGGACCATCGCTGGTGAAGCTCGATAACTTGAAGCTGCTGTTTCCCGATTTCTATGAAAAAGTTGCATGGAAGAACGCGACGGAGTTTTTTGGATTGCGGTAGAACGGAATTCATTCCGTTAAACAACGCCGCCAATCAACGCCGCCATCAGCGCCGTGAGCCGGTCTCTATCTCAGGGCTGTTCAAGTGCCCCGTTGGCGCAGAGAGCCTCTCGCTACCTGCGGGGGCTTGAGTGGCCCTGAGCTGGGGATTTGCAATGCGTGCGTTGGGGGCGGGAGCTGGAAGCGTTGTTTAACGGAATAAATTCCGTTCTACATTGGCCGCCATCAGTGCAGTGAACCGGTCTCTGCCTCAGGGCTGCCGAGTTTTTCCGATCCCGGAGGGATCGCAACCATTAGTCGGCGGTAACCCCTCCGGTGTAAAGAGGAAACGTCTTTTTTCGTGCTCGCGCTCGAATCCCGAGTACCGCTGTGCTGAGTACGAAATTTGAGTCGATGCACAAACTGGGTTATCATTTTTGGTGCTTCTACCCCTCACCCCCAGCCCCTCTCCCCGAAGCGGGGCGAGGGGAGCGAAGATGTAAGGGGCAAAGCCCCTTTCACCAACGACGCTCACACCTCACACCTCACACCTCACCAACCATGACTCAATCGCATCATTCATCTCGGCGTAGATTTTTGGAAGCATCTGTAGGAGTAACCGTTGCGGGGTTAGCCACGCAGCATTCTCTTTTTGCGAGCCCTAACGACCGCTTGAAAGTGGCCTTCATCGGCGTGGGGGGGCGAGGAAGGGATAATTTAGGGGCGGTTGCCGGGACAGGTGCTGTGGATGTGGTCGCTCTTTGCGACATCGACACCAATTACTTGGACCGTGTCTCGGAGGCCCATCCTCAGGCGAAGAGGTTTACCGACTTCCGCAAACTTTACGACGAGGTGGGAAACGGAATCGATGCGGTCGTCGTCAGCACCGCCGAGCATACTCACGCTTATGCAACCATGCCGGCCCTCCAGCTTGGAAAGCATGTCTATTGTGAAAAGCCTCTGGCGTACAACGTAGACGAAACAAGGCGAATCACCGAAGCGGCTGCGAGCGCCGAAGTTGTCACCCAGATGGGAACACAAATTCACTCCATGGGCAATTATCGTCGTGTCGTCGAGTTGATCCAGACCGGTGCCATCGGCCACGTTTCGGAAGTCCATGTCTGGGTCGGGCGCGCTTGGGGGCTTCAGTCCGAGGAAGACTCGAAACGAAATCAAGATCTTCTCTACATCACCGAGCGTCCTTCGGAGGAGATGCCCCCGCCAGAGCATATCGATTGGGATCTTTGGCTCGGCCCCGCTCCTTTCCGTCCCTACCATTCGGTTTACTTTCCAGGCCCCAAGTGGTATCGATGGTGGGATTTTGCAAATGGGACTATGTCCGATTTGGGGAGTCATTGGAACGATCTTCCTTTCTGGGCGTTGAATCTGGATGCCCCCAAGACGATCGAGCCTTTCGGACCGAAACCTCATCCCGAGTTAGCCCCGGCCTCCATGTCCGCTAAGTACGAGTACGCGCCTCGCGGCGACCGGCCTGGCCTTTCTCTTACTTGGTATCAAGGAGATCACAAGCCGGATCTATGGAAACAGCAAGCGATTCCGCAGTGGGGGAGCGGCGTTCTTTTCGTTGGAGAGAAGGGGATGCTTTTGTCGGATTACGGGAAACATCTTCTCCTCCCCGAGGACTCGTTCGTCGATTTCAAACGCCCAGATCCGTTCATCCCCGACTCCCCCGGCCATCACAAGGAGTGGCTTTTGGCTTGCCAAGGAACAGGAACCACAGGTAGCCCGTTCAGCTATGCTGGCCCGCTGACCGAAGCTAACCACCTTGGAAATGTTGCGTTTCGTGTCGGGAGAAAGATCGAATGGGATCCGCAAGGGATGAAATGCCCCAACGCCCCCGAAGCTGAACCGTTCCTCAAACGCGCGCCCCGCCCCGGCTGGTCCCTCATGTAGAACGGAATTCATTCCGTTAAACAACGCTTCCAATCAACGCCGCCGTCCGCGCTGTGAGCCGGTCTCTACCTCATGGCTGTTCAAGTGCCCCGTCGAGGCTAAGAGCCTCTTGGCGCCAGCGGGGGCTTGGGGGGGCCCTGGGTTGGGGGTTTGCAAGACGTGCATTGGGGGCGGGAGCTGGAGATGTTGTTTAACGGAATAAATTCCGTTCTACATTGGCCGCCGTCAGCGCTGTGAG
>CAYMXM010000233.1:0-7649 GCA_964394065.1 uncultured Pirellula sp.
TTTGCGAAGATCTGGCGCAGGAACTCGTTGGAGAAGTTCGCTTTCTGAGTGCTCCGGGTCGTTAGCAACGCAGCAGCCAACGAGATGAGGAACGCGGGGACTTGGCTGACCAAACCATCTCCGATGGTCAGTTTCGAGTAAATGTTTGCGGCTTCCGCGATCGACATCCCGTAGTACATGTACCCCATGTAGAGGCCACCGAACAGGTTGATCAAGGTGATTGCAATACCGGCAACCGCATCTCCTCGCACGAACTTTGAGGCACCGTCCATCGCCCCGTAGAAATCCGCTTGCCTCGTCACCTCTTCACGGCGACGTTGCGCTTCCTTTTCGTCGATCGCCCCGGCGCTCAGGTCGGCGTCGATCGCCATCTGGCGCCCCGGCATCCCGTCCAACGCGAATCTCGCAGCCACTTCGCCGATCCGTGTCGCTCCTTTGGTGATGACGATGAAGTTGATGAGGAAGATGATGATGAACAAGATAATCCCCACCTCGATCGAATCCCCGGAAACGAATTCGCCGAAGGCACGGATCACATCCCCCGCTGCGTCTAGTTTCTCTTCCCCTGCTCGGGTGAGAATGAGCCGCGTCGTCGCCAGGTTGAGGACCAAGCGGGAGAGTGTGGTCGCCACGAGCATCGCGGGGAATATGTTGAATTCCAGCGGGGACTGAACGTAGATCGTCGTAAGGAGGACGACCACAGCAATCGCGATGTTTGCCGACAGGAAAACGTCGAGCAGAATCGGCGGAAGGGGGACGAGAATGACGACCAAGCAAGCGATGATTCCAATCGGAACAATCGCATCCTTGTAGCGACCCATCGCTCGCAACCATCCGTCCATGTGTAGCCTTCGCCTAAGTCTTGAAGAAATCTATTGAGATTTCGGAAAGTAGCGAAGAAACTGAACAGATGTCTATATCGGTTTCCTGCGAGGGTCGGTAATGTACGTCCCTCACGCATGGTTTGGCAAAACGCATGTATTTGCTAGCAAACGGAGCAAGGTAAGCCTAGATGAGAATTATCAACCCGAAGCGCTAGCGAGGCCCGAAAATCACAACCCGTGGCGTAAGCGAGGGACAGCGCTAGCAACCAGACGTCCATCCAAGGCCTCGCAGCACGCCCTGCGAGCCTCAGGGGCGTGCCACCCGACACCTGAAATATTCCCGACGAGGGCTACGTACACTTGCGACGCTGTCCCTCGCTTACGCCACGGGTTGTGATGGGGGAGGGGAGCGTGAAGTACAACGTTTCCAACGAGGTTTTTGTTACAAGCACTCCTACCCTCACCCCCAGCCCCTCTCCCCTAAGAGGGGCGAGGGGAGCGGAAAACTTAAAGCGCTGGGCAGCCCCTCCCCGATCTCTCGCCCCTCCCCAGAGGGGAGGGTTACATCCTAAAAAACTTGAATTAATACAACTGGAATGTCGGCTGATTCGAAGATCAATATGTACCCGAGTTGGGCACCACGGTTTTGGCATGGCATGCAATCGAGAGTTTGGTTTCGCAATCTAGCTAGAAACCGCTTCCGATTCGATTGGAACCGCTTCCACATCGTCTCCGGTGTGACAGCCTTCATGCCTATGTCCGATTTGTTGGCGTTGACACATCATTTGCTCTACGGGAGGAAGATCGCACAAACGGAGTTCGTCGCTCCTCCGTTGTTCGTTCTCGGCCATTGGCGCAGTGGCACGACTCTCCTTCACGAGTTGCTTTCGCTCGATCCGCAGTTCTCCTCTCCCACCACGTTCCAGTGCTTTGCACCTGCCCACTTTTTGCTGACAGAGCCCTTGGTGACTAGGTTCGGTGGATTCCTCCTTCCGAACAAGCGACCGATGGACAATATGAAGGCGGGATGGTCGCTGCCTCAGGAGGACGAGTTCGCCTTGATGAATCTCGGGGCGCCGACCCCGTACATTCACATGATGTTTCCGCAACACGATTTCGTCGACGAGAACACGCTAGTCTCTGAGACCTTTACTCCAGAGCAGCTCCGGGAATGGAAAAGGCTTTTCGATTGGTTTCTTCGCGCGTTGACCTATAAATCCCAGAAGCCTTTGATCTTGAAAAGCCCACCCCACACGGGGCGGATCAAAATTCTTCGGGAGATGTATCCCGAATCCAAGTTCATTCACATCGTCCGGGATCCGCGAAAGCTTTATCCGTCGACGATGAAGCTCTGGCGATCCCTTGAAACGGTGCAAGGGCTGCAACAACCGATGGACGATGCACGGCTCCATCCGTTTGTATTGCGATCCCTTCGCAACATGTATCAGTCGTTTGAAGAGGGGAGAGAGGGGCTAGGTCCGGATCAAATCATCGACGTAAGGTATGAAGAACTCGTCGCGAACCCAATCGGCGTCGTCGAGCAGATTTACAACAAACTGAGCCTGGGTGATTTCGAACAAATCCGCCCCTTGCTCGCTGCCCGCCAAAACTCGGAGAAAGAATACCAAACCAATCGTTTTGGATTGGATCCGGAGGTTGAAGAAGAGATACTAGAAGCCTGGCGAGCTTACGCGGAAACGTATGGCTATTGCTAAGGGGCTGTCTGATGATGGTGACCTGACGAATCGGTGCGAAACAAGGTGTTTGGGAGTTTGGCCGACGCGTAAGCGAGGCTAAAATCACAACCCAACGCGTTAGCGAGGGACAGCACTTGCAACCACGCATCCAATGCAAGATCTCGCAGCACACCTTTCGCGCCTCAGGGGCGTGCCACCCAACGCCCGAAATATTCCCGACGAGGGGCCACGTTCACTCGCGACGCAGTCCCTCGCTAACGCGTCGGGTTGTGATGGTGGGACGCTTCGCAGCGTTGCCTTCGCTTCATCTAAACAATACTTTCACACGAACCAAACTCCTATCTCAATCTTAAAACCCCCTCCATGGCGAGCCCTCCTCAACCTTCAAGCTCCGATCCTTCTTCTGCACCGTCAGTTCGTTCGACTCTCAGTGTTGCGGAAGAGTTCGGCATTTCACCCGACGCTGTTCCCGCGATCGGGATTCTAGAAACCCTTGGCTGGACCGCAGCCTTGGTCGCGCTCGACGCGATGTCCAAAAGCGCTTCGATCTCGGTTCTTCAAGCCGAGTGGAATGACATGCTCGGCTCGGTGATCAAAATCGCGGGGACCAACAGCGATGTTGAGACAGCCCTCGAGTCGGGACGACGAGCGGCGGCTTCCTTTTTCCCTAACGCCCCCAATGGAAACACGACGACGCAAACGATCAGTCGCCCTGATCTTTCTGCATTGTCGGCGATCCTGAGTCCCAGCGAGTTCAATGCGTTGATTGAACAGCCTGTTGTAAAAACCCCAAACCCTAGCACGACCTTCACCGAACCTATGACCAACAACTCCTTTGCCCTCGGATTCATCGAAACTCAAGGCTTCACCGCCGTCTTTGAAGCGATCGATACGGCTTGTAAATCGGCTTCCGTGGAAGTCGTCGGAAAAGAAAAATTGGGTGGAGGTTACGTGACCGTTGTCATCCGAGGAGATGTCGCAGCGGTTTCGGCCGCAATCGAAGCGGCTAAACCAAAGGTCGAAGGTTTAGGCAAGCTCATCGCCTGCCACGTCATCCCTCGTCCATCTGCTGCTGCGCTTGCGCTGTTGCCCAAATGAAATGTTTGGGGGGAACCACGGAAGACACGGAACACACGGAAGAAGACTCAAGGCTAAAGACCTAAGGGACCAGAAGAGAGATGCCTCGCGAATTTGGTGTTAAGTGGGGGGACGCGAAGCGTCCCCCCATCACAACCCGACGCGTTAGCGAGGGATAGCGTCGCGAGTGAACGTAGCCCTTGTCGGAATTCTCGGGCGTCGGCCAAACAACCCCAACGCCTTATATTCGCGCCGATGCGTCAGGCCACATCTACTCCTTATGCCAAATTGGGCCGATGTATTCTTTGGCTACGACGACGTCATCGAACCATATTCGGTTGCGATGCCCGGGAGTTGCTTTGGTGATGTAGACGTAAAGCCAGAGGAAATTGATGTTGAGTTTGGGGCTTGTTCGGAATTGAAAACCTTCAAAGGGGGCACCTTCTGCGGGACCCTCGATTCTTCGACGTTCCCCCAAACCATGATCCCAAAAAACTCCTTCTCCACCTTGCCCCGGATAGAACTTGTCAAAAACCCATTTCCCACGAGGGAATCCTTTTCCGAGATGACTGACCTGTTTGCCGTCGATCCATAGCGCCATCTCTCCATTCTGCTCGTTGAGATCATTCATCTTGACCATGAACTCAACACAGGTCCATTCCCCCCGGCGCACCTTCAAGTTCGGATCTTGAATAAAGGAGTTCCCCCAAGTTTGTCCCCGTGGAGGGCTCCCTCGCATTTGATGCCAGTAGAGATAGTAGTCCCATCGCCACGCTTCTCCGAAAGGTTCGATACCGACCCAAAACCCTTTGTCCCCCTGCGTCGGTTGACCTGCTCGTACGGTGGGCCAAGGTGTCGAGGGGGAATTTCCACCAACGCAAGTTCCGAAATGATGGATCGGCTCGCAATCCTCTGCAAACTTGACGTACATTCGGGTGAAGAGTTGGTCGTGCCCATCGGAGAGACGCCGATAGAGATCTGCTCCCGTTCCAGCTTCCGCAGTCTGAGTCATGAGAAGAGATTGCTTCCCGGTCCTCGCATCGGGACAATCGGTCGATAGGGACATCGCCGGAGCGTCACGAACCATCTCCCATCTCTCCCCGATGGCTTCGATGGAATCTTTCTCAAAGTTCTCCGTAAACAGAACTCGTTCATCCGATTCGATCCCTCGATCCCCGGGATACTTTGCCGCAATCCCTGGCGATTCTTCCTTCCCCTCGTACCCATGCGCATGCATCAAGGGGAGCAAAGCAACGAGACCGCTCCCAAGGATAGAGGCCCAGACATGTCTGCCAACGAATGATATTGATTGCATAGTTTCCTCATAATCGAGCGGCCCCTTAATCGAGCGGCGCAGTGAAGTATTTTAGCTGTTCATTCGGCGCAAAGGAATCTAATCGTGGCCCGGGCGTCTCGCCCGGAGTGACGAATTGTTCCGGGCGGGACGCCCGGGCCACGATTTGGAGACCTCTGTGTTTCTCTGCGTCCTCAGCGGTTAAAATTCCGTTGAACCGCAGTGAGCGCAAAGAACCGCAGAGAGGAGTAAACCATGGAGACGATTACAGCTATTTGGCTTGGCTTTGTTGTACTCGTAGGCAATCTAGAGCGGCAACATCTGGCTCGAATTGTCGACGCCGCCGAAACCGTCAAGATTGGGGAATCCGAAACGGAGCTAGCCACGCGACTAGGTCCTCCCATTGCGGACTACAAAGCGGGGTGGTCTTTTTTTTTAGGAGAACACCCGAGGCAATGGTTCTACGGGACGACGCTTGACCTCGACATGGTATTTGTCGCTGGGCCCTACGTCGGAGTCAGTCCCATTCCCATCCATATACGTTTGTTCGGATACAGCAAAGACGACCTCGTGATAGATCTCGACTCTCACGGCCGGGTTACCAAGGTTGAGATGCCTGAAATTCGCTATGAAACGAGTAAACGCTACGATGGAATTCTGAATTTCATCTATTTGATTCGGAAGATAAGTGAGCAGGCTCGAGGGGTGAGGCTTGAGACTTGAGGAAGAGGTTTAATCCTGGGCTGGCGCATCGGCGTTAACGGGTAGGACGCGAAGCGTCCTACCATCACAACCCGTGGCGTTAGCGAGGGATAGCGTCGCGAGGGGAGCGGATATCTAAAGCGCAACGCGGCCGGGTGGCACGCCCCTGAGGCACGAAGGGTGTGCTGTGAGCACCTTGGGCGGATACCTGGTTGCCAGCGCTATCCCTCGCTTACGCCACGGGTTGTGATTTTCGGGCCTCGCTTACGCGTCGGGCAAATAGCCCAAACTCCTTAATCAACCAGCTCTTTTCGCAGCACTGCGCGGAGCCATTCGATCTGATCATCGCGGAGCATGGAACCGAACTTAACCGATCGGTTCCCTATACTCCGTCATTAAACCTCAACATCGTCTTAAGAGACTCGACTAAGTTCTCTGGGTTGTCGCGCCATTGTACCTCGGTGCTTATCTTGTTGCGCAAATCCTTCACCTGCACCGTTCCTCTTTCCAATTCATCCGAACCGGCGATCAAGGCGATGCGGAAACCTCGTTGATCTGCATACTTGAGTTGCTGCGCAAGCTTCTTCCCTTCCGGATAGATCTCCGCCGACCAACCTCCGTTGCGAACGATCGTTGCCAATCGGAAATAATCGTCGATCCGCTTCGAGTCGAACAACGCGACAAAGATGTCTGCCGCCGGAGTGTTGGCCGGTATCCGTCCTAGTTTCTCCAACGCGGCGAGCAAGCGATCTAAACCAAGAGATGCACCGATGCCAGGTAAATGTTGCTTGGTATAGAGCCCCGCCAAGTTGTCATACCGCCCTCCACTGCAAACGCTTCCGATCTCCGGAAGCTCTCCAAGAGTGGTCTCAAAAACAACTCCCGTGTAGTAATCGAGCCCCCGCGCGATCGAAACATCGATTCGGAACCGATCTTGCGAAACCCCTGCTGCTAACAGAGCGCTGCTGATATCTCGCAATCGCTGAACCCCTTCTCCCCCGAGCTCGTTCCCTTGCACGATCGTATCGAGTTGGGAAAGAACCTCCTCGTGCGTTCCTCGGGTCGCTGCTAGTCCGAGAACCCCTGCAGCTTGTTCGCCACTCAGACCAGCTTGTTCAAGCTCCTTCCGGACTTGATCTCCCCCGACCTTTTCAAATTTATCCAATGCGCGGAGGACCGAAGTCGATGCGTTTTCAAGCCCCATCGACTGAAGGAAAGCGGTGAGAACTTGGCGGTTGTTGATTCGAATTTGGAACCGTTCGATTCCGATGGTTTGCATCAGTTCATGGATGACGAGTGCCGTTTCGATATCAGAAACAACCCCCGTGGTCCCGATCGTATCGAAGTCGCATTGAACAAACTCCCGAAATCGTCCCGCTTGCGGAGTCTCACCGCGCCATACCGGAGCGATGTGGTAGCGTTTGAAGGGGGTTCCGAGTTTCGCGATATGTTGCGCGGCAAAGCGAGCGAAGGGTACCGTCAGATCGAAACGCATGCCGACGGCTCGTCCCCCGGCGTCGACGAAGTGATACATTTGCCGGTCGGTTTCCTCGGACCCTTTTCCTGTGAGAACCTCCAGGAGCTCCAACGCCGGCGTATCGATCGGAGCGAACCCGTAGCGACGATAGACCTTCCTCGCAGTCTCCATGAGCTTCTCGCGAGGAATCATCAGTTCGGGGAGGAAATCGCGAAATCCTTTGAGGGTACGCGGCTCGATCAAAGACATAGAAAGCTCGTAAAAAACGGGTGCCGAGGGATTCGGAAAAAGGGGATAGCTTACACGATTGTCGGAAGAGATAGTAGCGGCAAGGCGCGAGCCCTCCGGACACCGCTTTGGCGCCCTAGCACGCGCAGCGCATTAAGAATCTGCTCCCCTCGCCCCTTTTAGGGGAGAGGGGCTGGGGGTGAGGGGTTGAAGTGCTAGTAACATTGGCCAAGTTGGCGGCTCCGACCCGCCTATTCGTACTCAGCGCAGCGGTACTCGTACTCGAATCTCGAGTACGAGCACGAAAAAAGGGGGAAGGCAATGCGACGCTCCTGCACAAACTTGCTCAA
>CAYMXM010000234.1:0-1451 GCA_964394065.1 uncultured Pirellula sp.
CCGACGTCGTCGGCACGGTAATCCTCAAGGGCCTCTTGCCAAAGGGTAGGCGCATCCGTCGCCAGCCGAGCCCCCACTTGAGTGATTACGTTCATGCACATGTAGTTCGCACAGCGTGCTGCGATGGCGGGTGAATAACCGTGCGTCACGCCGTACAAAAAGCCTCCCGCGAACATGTCGCCTGCACCGGTGAGGTCCTTTGGCTGACAGGCGAAGGCTGGGACATGCGTCTCCTCCCCTTCATAGCAAACGAATGCACCATGGGGGCCATCTGTCACCACGCAGTTGGGGACGAGCTTCTTAAGAGCTTCAAACGCTTTCGTGCTATCTTCACTCCCAGTTACCGCCATCGCTTCGGGCGCATTGCAGAAAAAGAGATCGCAACTCTTGAGGGCTTCATGGAGCACGTCACCGAAGACTTGGGGAACAAATGCGTCGGAGCAGGTGATCGCGACTTTCGTCCCCGCCATTTTCGCACAACGAATCGATTCCCGAATCGCATGTTGACCGGTTGCTGGGTTGGCGAAGACATAGCCCTCGATGAAGAGCCATTCGGAATCGGCGATACGACGGGCGTCGACATGCTCGGCGGCGAGTTGGCTTGAGACCGCCAAGCTCGTTCGCATCGTTCGTTCCGCATCGGGAGTGATGATCGCGAGGCAAGTTCCTGTCGTCTCGCCGACGATGATAGGGTTCCCGAAATTGATCTTTAGATTTTTGAATTCTTCTACGTAGTGGAGCCCGTAGCGATCGTCCCCGACGCAGCCGATGAACGCTCCACGCCCTCCGAGCTGGGACATTCCAATGATCGAGTTCGCGACCGATCCACCACTGACCAACCGCAGGTCATGTCTACCTGCGGCAAGCTTTTCCAAAAGGGCCTTTTGCTCATCAGCTTCGACCAAACGCATCGTCCCTCGTTCGAACTGCAGCTCCGCAAACTCGTTCTCAGAAACTTCGATAAAAATATCGACGATTGCGTTGCCTAGGCCACAAACGTTATAGGGTCGCATTTCACTTAACCTGCTAAGCCCATCGGGCCACTAAGGGTTCATTGATAAATCTCTTTGCTTTCGGCAAAGGCCGGCCCTATTGTGCCCAGAGAATGAGGCAACGTCTAGATTGGTCCCCAATGTAGAACGGAATTCATTCCGTTCTACAACATTTCCAATCAAAGCCCCTGTTGATATGCGACGCCTGATCCCATCTCATGGCTGCTCGGGCCCCCGTAGGGAGCGAGAGGCTCTCTACAAGCTCCAGCACTACCTAACCTTAGCGATCGCAAGTTCTTCCGTGAGCCTCTCGCAGCGAGCGGGGGGCTTGAAGTGCTATGAACTGGAGGCCGGCTCACTGCGCTGGCGGCGGCGTTGAATGGCGGCGGCGTTTAACGGAATGAATTCCGTTCTACAACATTTCCAATCAAAGCCCCTGTTGATATGCGACGCCTGATC
>CAYMXM010000234.1:1551-7645 GCA_964394065.1 uncultured Pirellula sp.
CGCTGGCGGCGGCGTTGAATGGCGGCGGCGTTTAACGGAATGAATTCCGTTCTACTTTGGGGCGGATATCCACGCCGTTGCCTTATCCCGCGACCTTGCTCTCGTAGCACAGCTGCTTCCACTTTCTCTCCAGCCAATGATGCAGCCCATCGAAGAGGGACATCGAGGGGCCGGGTAAGCGGACGGAAATCATTTGACCGGGTTTTGCGTTTACCTCATCTACGATTCGGACCTGGGTGGTGAAGCGTGGAGCGACGAGTTGAAGCCCCTCCTCACTCGATGGATTTCCGTTGACTTCGACCGGAAGTGGACCGCCGTACATAGCTGCCATCGAAGGCTCGTCCAAGATCCTAGTTCCTCGCTGCGCCACTCGATCGAGGACTCCGGGAAGAAGTTTTCCGTCGGACAATCGAATCTTCAAATCGCTACCGATCGCGTCACGCAATCGCTGTGCGGTCGGTTGATCTACCGAAAGTTTGGCTTCCAGTTGTCGATCTCCTGCCACCAAGCAAAGGGGCTCTCCGGGAACAAAGAATCGTCCGATCTGACGATGCAGATCGCTCGTCACCACCATTCCAGCTTGCGGTGCTTTTACCGTAAGATGATTCCGCTTCGTTTGCAGCTGTTCCATTTGTTCCTGCAGCGAACGAAGTCTTGCTTCGTCTGCTTGCACTTTCGCGATCCCTCCGCGAGCCCGTTTTGATCGGATCATCTCCTCGGTCCGAACGATCTCGACTTCTTGGAGGGCCAGATCGAGCATTAGCTCTCGATTCTCAAAGGTAGCGATCACATCACCTTCGGCGACCGTATCCCCGACTTGGGCATGAACCGATACCAAGGTCCCTTCCACCTCAGCACGTACCAAGCGGGGATCGCGATAGGTCAAAATACCAGGTGCGCATGGTTGAATGGGGCTCGGGCATAGGAGCAACAGACCTAGCACGGCGCATCCGACTGCGATCCTTCCTCCTCCCCCGCGAGTAAGCCAGGGAAACCCCCAGTATCTTTTCGGTAGTGATGGTGCGTTCGAGGCCGAATCGGGAGGCGGAGCCTTTTTGAGAGTCATGGTATAGAGCGTTCCAGCACCACACCAAAGTACTAAGAGGAGCCCCACTCCTTGCCAAAGGAGGATCACGCCAATCGCGAGGGAGGCCATCAATCCAACGCGATAAGCGAAACAACTTGCACCATATAGAATCAAACCGATACTTGACGGGGCTGGCGTTCGTGAGGCATTCGCTCCCCAGATCAGTCTCTTGATCAAATTTCCAAACGCAGCGTTGGCGTGCGTCCATAGGTTCGGGCGATTGAGAATATCTGAAACGATGTAATAACCGTCGAATCGAATGAGAGGATTCGCGTTGAATGCCAGCGTCGACACGGTTCCTAAGGTGGCGATGGCGCAGCAGAAGTACGCTACTGTCAGATTCGTTGTTGAAATGGCAATGATCGCGGCAACGGAGGCTAGGGTTAACTCGAAGAGCATCCCCGCCGCTGAAGAATAGATCCGATGCCAACGGTTTGAGATTCCCCATAAATCGGATAGATCCACGAACGGGATGGGGGCTAAGTAGATAAGAGTGATGCCAGCCGATCGGATTTTGCTTCCGACACGTTGGGCGACGACTGCGTGCCCTAGCTCGTGCCATCCCTTCAGAACCAACCAAGCGACGAGCCACCAAAGCTGCTGATCCGAAACGAATAGTTTTGTAGTCGTGGCGCTGAAAAACTCCCAACACCCCGCGACTGCGACAATTGCGGTGAGGACTGCGATGCCCGCAAGGATAAGAGCGGGTACGGAAACCAAAAACTGAAGACGTTGCGCAATCCTCGCCAAATGCTCCCCCGAAACCAGGGGGAGCTTGATATACATCGGGTTCAAAAATTTGGACTTCCCGGCCGGTGGATTGGAGGGAGGGGGAGGAGCACTCGCATTAGTGTCGATCAACCATCCATTCTTTCCCAACCATTGGAGAGTGGCCCCCACCTTCTCTTGGGTTAACTCCGCCGTGGGATCGATCGAGCGAATCGCATCGATAATTTTTTGGCCATCGCGGGTTCCGTCGACATGACTTGCGATCAGATACTCCATCCTTCCGATCCGAACAAATTGTTCCGAGTGAGGAGCCTGGACGGCGTACCAAATCTTATCGCCTTGTTGGTGGACCGTGAATTCAAGGCCTGGATTTAGCAGGTAGAGAGGGCTGGGACTCATGGTAGATTCATTTCGTTGAAGGAGGAGCCTACCAGACGAGCCACTTCATCACCCATGTATATGGGCGTGAGAAGAGGAGCCAACCGACCGATCTCCATCCCGCAGACAACCGCCCCGTCCCACGCATTCCCGGTCGCATCGCATGGTCTGGATTGGCCAATTGGACTTCAGCGACGAAGACGACCTCGGCGTCGATCACTTGTCCTCGCGGGTCGATTCGTTCGATCGTTCCTCGATAGAGTTGATTCGAAGCGGAGTCGAAGTGGAAGGAGACCATCATTCCCGGTTCCGCCCAAAGAAGGTCTTCGGATTTCAAATGGGTCTCGATCCGCATGGAATCGAGTGGAGCGATTTCGTAGAGGTTTTCCCCTCGCTTGAGAGGTGCTCCCACTTTTTGTTGCCAATCCCCTTGAACGATGACACCGTCGATCGGGCATGTCAGCTCCAATTGACGAAGCTGGTGGTTGAGGGAATCAATCTTTAGCTGAATTTGTTCTTGCTCCAACTGCGCGAGGCGCAGATCACCTCCAGAACGACTTGCGAGAGCCGAGTCGTAGCGTTTCGTTGCGGCTTCTAATTCGGATTGCGCGGTGGCGAGGTTCCAGCGAATCTGAGTGTCTTCAATGCGAGCGAGGATTTGCCCTTTCACGACGACGTCTCCAGGCCTCGTTGGAGAGTCGAGTAGGTTCCCATCGATAGGACTGCTGATGTAAGCGCGCGCGGCAGGTTCGACCACCGACGGTCGTTGAGGACGGAATGGAAATGGAGTTGCTAGTAGCGTTGCTGCGACTGCCGACGACGCAAGGGTTAGACGCAAGCGATTTCGAGTCCATAGGTGCAAAGTATCTCGCCAACGTTGTAACTTCGCACCGGCTCGAGCCAGTCGCCAAACGCGCAGCCACTCGGTCAGCTCTTGGCGTACGTTTTCGATGTTCGAGGAATACCATGTTTGATTGCGCAACTTTCCTTGCTCGGTGATCTGCACCACGACACCGAGAGCGCAGCCGTCGTTGTCGGCAACGGCGACTCCGAAACCGAGGAGGAGATGCGCGGACCCGAGTTCACCGAGTCGTTTCAATACGGCGGAGGTTTGGCCCTTGCTGGTGGAGTATAGGCACCCGTTGGTCGTGTAAGCTGCTTCCAAAAGGGCTGAGTGGAGTGCCTGGTCGTGGGGGGTGTTTTTTCCTTTGAGAACAGCCGGGTATTGGCGAGGCGTTTCCGATTGGAAAAACGTACCGATAGCGACGTTTCCATCGAAATGTTGAGACAGGTAGGTTTGAACCACTGCCATAGCGGCGTCCGAGCCATCGGGAGGAGTGGCAGACCAATCGAATCTCAGGCCTGGACGCAATGCTCCCTCTTCCGTTGGCCCCTCTCCTACTAGCCTCTCATACTCGGTTGCACGACTTTTGAGCGGGTTGATAGGGGGAGGGGGATAGCGGAGGTGCCCTGCGACGGATGGGTCAGCAACGGTTGCCATGGAATTGTCGGTTCCGCTATTCTCGGGAGTAGGTGGAAAAGGGTAGCGATGCTATGAATCGTTGAGGAGGAGCTTGCACTGCGCGGCTAGTATTTTCCCCTCGGAGTTTTCGATGAGAACGCGAACTTCGAGGAGTCCACTTTCGCCATCAGCGACGGGGGAGATCATCTCAATCGTTCCATCGACTGTCAGATTGTCGTTCAACCACACGCGAACCGTTTCTTTCGAAGTGAGTGCTTCTGCTTCGGCTAAGCGAAGGAAGAAACTCGCACGAAGGCGCGAGACATCGACGATCCGGAGAACTTCGGGGGAAGTGGGAGCGATGAACTCCCCGATCTGCTTATGAAGTTGAACCACAACGCCATCCATCGGAGCGGTGACAGTCCTCTGGCTCAGCTGTTCCTGAAGCCGTTTGACCTGCCAAGCCAACATGTCTCGTTCGTCGAGTTCGGTTTGCAGACGCCCTTGGGCAACCTTGAGGTCGGCTAAAGCGCGTTCCAACTCCATTCGAGAGCTCGCATGTTGTTGGCGAGCATCTTGAAAGGCTTTGACCTTGCGTTCGTTGAGATCCACTTCCGCTTCGGCGGTACGCAGACGACCGGTCGCATGGGCTTGCGCTATAGCGGCTTGAAGCTGAATTTCGATAGCCGACGAGTCGAGGGAGGCGAGGCGGTCTCCGGTTCGAACTGTTCTTCCTGCTTGGGTATCGATCGAAGCGATAATACCGGATTCCGCGAATGCGACGTTGCAAACTCTCCAGGGTTCAAGGACGCCGTTGGGGGCTCCGGAGGAATATCGCTTCGTCCCTATCTCTAACGGAGATTGTGCTAGCGCATTCACCTGACTTGCGATAACTATCGCCAGCAAGAAAGCTTGATAATAGAGTTTGGTGAAATAGGGCATAGGGCAAGGTCGCAACAATAGTGCTATCCGCGAGAGGGGAGTTCTCTCGACGAATTGGCGTGTTCGTGGCGATGCGACTCCGCAGAGAAGCTACCCAGGTGTTCTGAGTAAACGCCGTCGCGGAAATGTAAGCCACCTTCTTGGAAATCCCAGTTTACAGTCCCTGAATCCAAAATAAAAATTTCAATTTATCCAGCTCGTAGCGGTTGAAACGATTGGGAGGGGGACGCGAAACGTCCCACCATCACAACCCGGGGGTAAACGAGGGATAGCGTTGCGAGTGAACGTAGCCCTTGTCGGGAATATCTTAGGCGCCAGGTGGCACGCCCCTGAGGCACGAAGGGCGTGCTTGTGATACCCTGGATGGATGCTTGGTTGCCAGCGCTATCCCTCGCTTACGCCACGGGTTGTGATTTTCGGGCCTCCCGCATCCCTCAAGCCTCACCCCTCGAGCCTATTCGTGGTTCTCCTCCCTGAGATCTTATTCTCCACGCACCATCGCTTCGGTAACTTGCTCAAGGAGAGTCAACCGTCCTCCGTAGGTGCGGCGCAGATTCTCAGGGGTGAAGGTTGTTTCCATCGGTCCCCAGGCTACCGCTCGAACGTTCAGTAGAATGAGATAGTCAAAGTACTCCGGGACCGTGTGCAGGTCATGGTGCACGACCAGAATTGTCTTCTGGGACTTTTGAAGGATTCTCAATACTTCGATGATCGACTGCTCGGTCGCTGCATCGACCGCTGCAAAAGGTTCGTCCATCAAGTAGACGTCAGCCTTTTGCACAAGGGCCCTCGCTAAGAAAGTACGCTGCTGTTGGCCTCCCGAAAGCTGGCTGATCTGCCTCCCTGCGAGTTCCCCAATTCCAACTTTTTCGAGCGCTTCCTGTGCGCGCTGGCGATGAGACTTCCCTACAGGTCGAAACCAACCGATCTCGCGATACATTCCCATCAAGACAACGTCTAAAACGGACGCTGGAAAATCCCAATCGACGGACTCCCGCTGCGGCACATACGCGACACGTGCTTGCTGGTTCCCCATCGGCTTTCCATCCAGGAGTATCTCTCCATGAACGCGGGGGACCAAGTCCATCATCCCTTTGATCAAGGTGCTCTTTCCGGCACCGTTGGGTCCCACCAACCCGACGAGCGCCCCCCTCGGGATCTCTAAACTGATCTCCCAAAGAACCGGTTTGCGATGATAAGCGACGGTTAAGTCAGAGATTTGGATCGCAGGTGGAGAAGCTTCTGGCATAGATGTTTTTCTTGGTAAGTTCAAACCATATCGTAGGTGATCGTAGGGTGTGTGAAGTGGTCGCGGTTCTCCATCTTAGATGCCGATGGCGTACCGATCCATCGCTTCCATCGCAATCACCTTTGCACCCACAGCGACCGCGGAACAGACCGGATGTGTAGCTGGCACTTTACGAGCGAAACTTGGTTATTGTTTCTAGCACTTCTACCCCTCACCCCCGGCCCCTCTCCCCGCTTCGGGGAGAGGG
>CAYMXM010000235.1:0-7578 GCA_964394065.1 uncultured Pirellula sp.
GATGCGTCAGGCCACCCCCAGCCCCTCTCCCCGAAGCGGGGCGAGGGGAGCAGAGCTCTAAAACGCAGCGCATGCTAGGGCGCCAAATCGGCGTCCGGAGGGGGACGAGCCCCCATCCAGACGGAGGCCAACAGGAGAGTGCTAAGCACGCCGATTAACCCAAAGTCACAAACATAGGCGTCTTGCCCATGCCACACTACAACGAAGGTAGAATTTTATCTATCCCTCGCTCAAACACTGCTATCAAATAACAAGGTTGCCATGACTCAACCACAAAAGAACACCACACTAGCCGCCACGATCATAGCTGGATTGGCTTCACTCATATCAATCGGCGGGGTGGGGCGTTTGCATGCCGATTCTCGACCTCCGAACATCATTTTCATCATCGCCGACGACCTTGGTTACGGCGACCTCGGTTCCTTTGGCCAACAGCACATTCGCACGCCCAACCTGGATCGCATGGCTGCTGAAGGAATGAGGTTGACTCATCACTACGCCGGCAACGCGGTCTGCGCCCCGTCCCGCTGTGTGCTGATGACAGGGACACATCCAGGTCATGCGATCGTCCGCGACAATCGTGGCATGGCGAAGCAACCTTTTGTCAGCGGTATTCCCGAAACCGAAGGACAATTTCCCCTTCCTAGCGGTACACCCACCCTGCCGAAGCTGCTGGGGGAACTAGGTTACGTTTGCGGCGGGTTTGGTAAATGGGGACTTGGCGGACCAACGTCTACTGGCGCTCCGTTGCAACAGGGGTTCGATCGTTGGTTTGGCTACAACTGCCAGTCGGTCGCCCACAACTTCTATCCGGTCTACCTCTGGGACAACGATCGAGTTCTCCCTTTGAACAATCCTCCCTTTCCGGCGCGCGACACCTTGACCGCCGATGAAAACCCAGGTGATCCGGCGAGCTACCGCCGCTTCCAAGGGAACGAGTATTCGGCGGATAAAATTGCGGAACAGGTGAGGAAGTTCATCCGCGACAACGCCGAACGCCCCTTCTTTCTCTACTGGCCGACCACAGTACCGCACCTCGCCCTGCAAGTTCCCGACGATTCGCTGCAAGAGTACATCGGCAAACTGGACGATACACCCTATCGTGGCGGTCGCGGCTACCTACCGCACCAGCACCCTCGAGCTGCCTACGCAGCGATGATCACTCGTATGGATCATGAAATAGGAAGAGCGATGGAGCTAGTCGCTCAGCTGGGGTTGGACGAGCGGACGATATTTGTCTTCACCAGCGACAATGGCCCGACGCACGGTAAACACGAACGCCTGGGTGGTACCGACGCTACCTTTTTCAGTTCTGCTGGCGGTTTACGAGACGGCAAGGGGATGCTATATGAAGGTGGGATTCGCGTACCCACGATCGTCCGCTGGCCAGGGAAAGTACCAGCCGGTTCGGTCAATGCGTATGTCTCTGGATTGGAGGATTGGCTACCGACGCTACTCGACCTAGCGGGTGCGGCTGACAAAGTTCCCGGCCAAGTCAACGGCGTCAGCTTAGCGGCGACGCTATCAGGAGCGGTGCAGTCGCCACGAGAACTCCTCTACCGCGAGTTCGCAGGATACGGTGGTCAGCAATCGATCCGCGTAGGACCATGGAAACTAATTCGTCTTGGACTACAGGGGAAGCCCTCTGAAGTGAAGGTCGAACTGTACAACCTACAAAACGATCCCGCGGAGCAACGGGACTTAAGCGAACAGCATCCAGATAAGGTCCGCGAGTTGATCGCTCTAGCCACCAGCCAACGCCAACCCTCCTCGGAATTCCCTATCTCTAAATTGGATCGGGATTAAGCCCAATTGCCGTAGAGCGGCGGCGCATAGTAGCGCTAGCCCCCGCCCCTCTCCCCTAAAGGGCATTGGTCTCTACACTAATCACTTTGGCGGGGCGTACATTTCCGCAAGTTTTTTCAGTTCTTCTAGCGGGACTTCCTCCAGCCTGCTCGTCACTTGCTTGCTGGATCTGAAAGAGTTACACTGGAAACTTAGATTTCAGGGATTTGCGGCCGCTTGCAGCCTAACTGCTAAATAGCCACTCGTTGTTTCCAGCCAGAATTGCACTCAGCAATCCAACCTACAAACTGGCAACGGAAAAATTGGCAACTGCAGTGACTACTGCTGCGACTAAAGCAATAGAGCGTGAGTCGCATCTCTTTTTGAAATTCCCTGTTCACAGCTTTTGGGGATTGCTTGAGCAAAAATTTCTATGAATACCGAAACAACGACACGTTCAGATTCCTCTGACACGAAGACAACTACCGTGACCGAACCTAAGAAGACCGGGCTCTCTTCCGAATCGTCACCATCGGCGGTTCGCCGAGCAGGGACTAGCACTACGAGCGTTCATGCAGGGGAAGCTCGCCAAAAACCGAACGACGCCATCACCGACTCGATCTGCTGTAGCAGCACCTATACCTTCGAGTCGACGCAAAGCATTCTCGACTACCTTCAAAATTGTGAGGATCGAGAGGAGTATGGTCGCTACGGCAATCCCAATGAGAAGGTGGTCGAACGAAAACTCGCCGCCTTGGACAACGCAGAACAAGCCATCGTCTATTCCAGCGGGATGGCTGCCATTGTCGGATTGTTGATGGCCAAGCTGAGCGCCGGGGACGAAATCGTTTTCTTTGATCAATGCTATCACCGAAGTCGCGAGTTTTGTGCGAAGCACCTTTCTCGATTCGGCGTGGTGACCCGCGAAGTGAAAACCGGGGACTACGAAGCGATGGAGGCTGCCATCAATGACAAGACGAAGATGATCGTCAGCGAGTCCCCTACCAACCCTCACCTTAGCTGCATCGATCTGGAGCAATTCGTCGCGATCGGCAAAGAGCATGAGGTGGAGACCCTTATCGATGCGACGTTAGCGACTCCTTACAACGTCAAGCCGATCGATTACGGCGTCGACTATGTCTGGCACTCGGCTACCAAGTACATGGGTGGGCACAACGATTTGCTCGCAGGGGTGATCTCGGGAAGCAACGAGAAGTTAGAGAGCGTTCGAAAACTGCGTGGCATCCTCGGCGGGATCAACTCGGCTCACAACATGTACTTGCTAGAACGGGGACTCAAGACCTTCGCTCTTCGAATGGAGCGGCACAATGCGAGTGGCTTGAAGATCGCGCAGTTCCTCGAGAATCATCCTCGGATCGAGCGGGTTTACTACCCAGGTTTGGAATCGCATCCGACCCATGAGATCGCCGCCCGTACGATGAAGGGATTCGGTGGTCTGATTACTTTCCTCGTGAAAGATGCAGACTGGAAGCAAACCGCTGCGGTGATCGACGCTTGCCGAATCCCTCGCATCGCTCCGAGCCTCGGTGGTGTTGAGTCGTTGATCGAACAACCGTTGGTGATGAGCTACTTCGACTACAAGCCTGAGGAACGGGCGAAGTTCGGTATCAGTGACAACATGATACGGATGTCTTGTGGAATCGAAGACACCGACGACCTCATTGCAGACCTTGAACAAGCGTTGGATGTATGAAATTTAGAACACGAGCTATCCATGTAGGTTGCGAACCCGATCCTGTAACCGGGGCGATCGTTCCTCCCATCCACGTTGCCTCGACCTTCATTCAGCCGGGGGCTGGAACGTGGGGAACCTACGACTATTCCAGGAGTGGTTCCCCGACGCGCGCCGGCGTTGAGAAAACGCTGGCAAATTTGGAGGGAGCAGCGGGGGCATTAGCATTTCCGTCGGGGATGGCGGCGACGCACTGCGCCACGATGTTGTTGCGAAGTGGCGATCACGTGGTGGCTGGGAGCGATATCTACGGTGGTACCTTCCGATTGCTTCATAAAATATGTAATCGTGCGGGGATCGAAGTTACGTTGGTGCCGATCGCTGACTTGAAACAGTTCGAGGCTGCGTTTCGCCCGAGCACAAAGATGGCCTGGATCGAGAGCATCGGCAATCCTTTGATGTCAGTTCCCGATATCGGAGCCATCGCAGAGATTACCCATCGTCACAACGCATGGCTCGGCGTAGATAGCACCTTCACCTCTCCTGCACTCCTCCGCCCTATTGAGTATGGCGCAGATATCGTCATGCACTCGGCGACGAAGTATCTCGGGGGGCATAGCGATTGCTTGGCAGGGGTCCTTGCATCCCGAACGCCCGAATTGCACAAGGAGTTGTATTACATTCAGAACGCGACCGGCGCAGTCCTTTCGGGGTTCGATTCCTTCTTGTTGCAGCGAGGGATCAAGACGCTGGAATTGCGAATACGGGAGCAGTCGTCGACAGCAATGCAGATTGCGCGTTGGCTCGAATCGCATGAATGCGTCGCGCGAGTCCTTTACCCAGGTCTGGAGAGCCACCCGCAGCATGCGCTTGCCCAGAAGCTCATGGGGGATCGATTCGGAGGAGTCGTTTCCTTTGAAATCAAGGGGGATTACAAGCAAACCAAGAAAGTGTGCGAATCGACCAAGCTGTTTGGTTTGGCGGTCAGCTTGGGTGCGACCGAGTCCCTCATCGAGCAGCCAGCATCGATGTCTCACGCGAGCTACGATGCCGAAGCGCGTGCAAAGTTTGGGATCCTCGATTCCCTCATCCGCATCTCCGTCGGGCTCGAGGATTTTGAAGATCTTCGGGAAGACTTAGACCAAGCGATCACAACGGGGTGGCACGCTCAGAGCGCAGCGATGGGCGTGGAGAACTGCTAGAAATCTCGGGAATAGCCTTAACCTTAAAACACGCCCTTCGTTCCTCAGGGACGTGCCACCCGATATTCCCGACAAGGGCTACGTTCACTCGCGACGCTATCCCTCGCTAACGCGTCGGGTTGTGATGGGAGGACGCTTCGCGTCCTCCCCCTCATCGTCGAATATATTCGAACGGGGAGGCCCAGAAGGAGGGTGCGTCCTCTTCGACGGATTCACCAGCCAGATAAGCGCGCATCTTCGACGCGTCTCCCCCAAAGCTCTTGCCCGTATGCTCCTTGAGCGCTAGGTAAGCGGAGTATTGCGTTCCCGGTTGGCGCGCGTCGAGTTGTTTCGCGAGGAAGGCGCGAACTTCGTCGGTCCGATGTTCGCCGAGGGATTCGATCGCAATGTTTCGGACATTCTCGTCCTTGTCCGCAGCTGCCATCGCCATCAACGTTTGGGCGGCGAGTTCGGAAGGGCATTTTCGGAGCGATTTGGCAACGACGAGGCGAACCTTCTCGTTGTTGTCCCGGCTCAAACTGGTCAAGCAACGAACCGCATCTTCCCGCTGGGGGACTTCCGCGAGAACCATCGCGATGTGTCTACGGATCTCGGGGCTAGTCTCGGACTCGCAAACATCGGTCAGCAATTGGACATAGCGCGCTTGCTCAACATCCGGGTAGCTTTGGATGTTTTGTCTCAGAGAGACGAATTCATCGATTCGCTGTTGGTAGACGGGACGCCGGGCGCGGTCTTCCTTCCACTGGTTCTGAATGACCGGGTTCAGCTTCTTCATTTCATAGAACGGACCGTCCTTGCACCCCAGCAAAGTGAACAGCGACAAGCCCGCAGCAACCGCTGCCGGGACGCGAGTTCGGCGTTGTCGTAGGAATGGCACTTTTCGGAATCCAACTGAACATGGAAGAGATCACAAATCCGTCGCAACGGGGAGACTAGCAAACGATCCATCTAGAAATCCAGGGCAATTGGACGAGGAAGCGGGGAAATTTACGGAGCAGGCTTGAGGGGGAGCTGACGCATCGGCGCGAATATAAGGTGTTTGAGCTGTTTGGCTGACGCGTAAGCGAGGCCCGAAATCACAACCCGTGGCGTAAGCGAGGGACAGCACTGGCAACCACGCATCCAACGCAAGGTCTCCCAGCACGCCCTTCGTGCCTCAGGGACCGCCACCCGGCGCCCGAAGTGTTACCGACAAGGGCAATGTTTACTCGCGACGCTATCCCTCGCTTACGCCACAGGTTGTGATGGGGGGACGCTTCGCGTCCGCTCCCCTCACCCCTCAAGCCTGATTCGTAAGATTCGTTCGATTCGTGGTTCATCCCCATTCCTTCCCCCGCCCAGGTTGCGAGCCCCACGCGCATGAACGACAATTATGGGCACGAAGGACGATTGCCAGCATCTTCCCCATTCCCCCTCTCCCATCCAGCAACTCCGTTGCAACTCACTATGAAGCACATCATTATCGCCGTTACAGCCTGCCTCGCATTGGGCCTGATCTCCCCCTTCTGTTTTGCCCAGAACGGCGAAAAGAAGGTCGTGTTCATTGCAGGCAAGCCCAGTCATGCTTACGGAGACCACGAGCACTATGCCGGCTCTCTCATTCTCGCAGAGGTGGTCGAACGATCCAACTCGGGTGTGAAATGCACCGTGATCCGAAACGGGTGGCCGCAAGACGACAGCATTCTCGACTCGGCAGATGCGATCGTGATCTATTCGGACGGCGGGAAAGGACATCCTTCCCTCCCCCATTTGGAACGCTTGAAGAAGCAGATCGATCGAGGAGCAGGGTTTGTTTGCATCCATTATGCCGTGGAGGTCCCTACCGACGTTGGCGGCCCCGAGTTCTTGCAGTGGTTGGGGGGGTATTTCGAAACCAATTGGTCGGTGAATCCTCACTGGGATGCGAACTTCGTAAAACTTCCCGAGCACCCGATCACCACTGGAGTTAAACCTTTTGAAACGCGGGACGAATGGTACTTCCACATGCGATTCCCCGAAGGGATGAAGGGAGTCACGCCGATCCTGACTGCGGTTCCTCCGGCGAGCACGATGTCCCGGCCCGATGGTCCTCACAGTGGTAATCCAACGGTGAGGGAGGCGGTTGCCAAGGGAGTTCCCCAGCATGTGGCTTGGGCTACCGAACGTCCTGACGGTGGGCGTTCTTTCGGATTTACGGGGGGGCACTACCATTGGAACTGGGGGAGAACGGAGCCGACCCGTCTCGTTGCCAATGCGATACTTTGGTCCGCAAAAGCGGAGATCCCTCCCGAGGGAGCCCTGGTCGACAATCGCTCGGTGAAGCAACTTCAAGCGAATCAAGATGGCAAAACTCCGGAGCAGTTTAACCCAGAGCAGATCGCGACGACCTTTAAAATTCCAGTCCAATCAACCGACAAATAGCAGGCGGGGCGGATATGAGAAACGCAACGGGAACTACTGCGACTCTCGCCGCCGTTTTGATCGCTTTGTCGGTATGGTCGGTCGCAGTTGATTTTCGTCGGCGTTCTCAGACTTCCTATCGCGAGATGAACGACGCAACTTACGTCGTCGACCTCAACTTAGCAACCGAAGCCGAACTCCGGTTGCTCCCAGGGGTAGGTGAGAAGCTAGCCCTCGCCATTCTTGGGGATAGAGAGGCGCATGGTTCCTTCGAAACCGTAGAGGATCTCACGCGCATCCCCGGAATCAAAACAGGGCGACTTGAACAACTCCGCCCCTTTATCACGGTTTCAGCCTCGCGTGACGGAGCGGAATGAAACTTAGGCAAACTAAGGAGTGAAGCCTGGGCTGACAAAAAATTGGTGTAGTGAGGATTTAGGTTTGTGTAAGTTTCATTCTCTGACTCGCTTCTTGTCCGACCGGGGCTCGTCCCCATCGGACACCGCTTTGGCGCCCTAG
>CAYMXM010000236.1:0-7529 GCA_964394065.1 uncultured Pirellula sp.
GGCCTTTTTGGCACCCATTTATGCCAGGCCAGGCCGGGGGTGAGGGGTAGAAGTGCTGGTAACAATGGCCGAGTTTCCTGCTCGCTACTAGTAATCCTGACGCTTCTGCGATCCCTCCGGGATCGTTGGCGCCTCTTCACGATTCACCGGCGGTGGCGCTGCGCTTACCGCCGGCTAATGGCTGTAATCCCTTCGGGATACCCGAGGGATACAAACCTTATCCTCGAGTTATCCTCTGCGAACCTCCGCGTCCCCTGCGGTTAAAAAGGAATAAATCCGGAGCCTCGAAATTCCGTGTCAGCCCCGACTTTTTGACAGGCCCAGGACGAGCCCTGATCGGACGAAAACACCTACTGCGATTTCTGCGACTCTAAAAACTTCGTTAGATAAGCATTCCTCCCTTTTGCGAAGTCGATCAGCGGGGTTTCGCGGCCGGCGGTGTTTCCGGTGGGAGTCAACGAAGTCGATTTCTGAAACGCTTCATAGGTCGATAGCTTTCGCGTATCTTTCTCAACGTAGGAATCGATCAGGGGTGCGTAGTGTGCAATCCTCGATTTCAGATAGTCTCCTCCCAAGATCTCATCATTGATCTTTGCGACGATCTCAAGATAGCGTTGTCGATACTTCGGAACTGCGAGGAGTTTGCTGCGGAGCGGTTTGGTCGCGTCATCCAATCCTGAAAGTGGGTCCAACTCAAGTCGCGCACCTCCTCCGAAAGGACCACCGGGTCCACCAGGGCCGAACGGACCATTCGGCCCTGGAGGCCCCATTCCTGATCCCCGCATGCCACCGAAGCCTCCAGGCCCACCTGGCCCTCCAGGTGCACCTTGGCCTCCCGGCCTCCCTTGATCGTCGCCGGGAGCCGCTCCTCCTTCAGGTCCCCTTCGTCCACCGGGGCCTCCTGGTCCCCCAGGGCCACCACGTCCTCCAAAACCAGGTCCCCCACCGGTGCTGAAAGTCTCGTTCGCGTCATGAACCGCGACGTGGAATACCCCTTTCTCATCTCGGATCAACGAGTAATCACTCGCGCGGGTCCAATACCCGTCGGCATTGATCAAAGCGATATCGAGGGCGAGGAAACCGAGGACTTCATCGACTGCTAAAATCGGTTCGATCTTCTCGGGAAGCTCCTCGGGGGCCGTCGTGTTGAGAATCTTGCAGAGTTCCACGAGGGCTCTCCATGACTCCTTGGAATCCTTAGTGCGAATGTCATACGTTCGCTTGTAGTCTTCGATGTTGTCGCCAAGATACTCGAGCCCACCCCGACCACCGGGTCTTCCCGGAACCTTCCATCGAGCTCCCTTGGAGGATTCAAAACGTGTTTCCACGAACTCCTTGTTGAACTGCTCTGCGTTGACATAGAGCCCCCAACTTTCACCGTTGATCACCACGTGCACGAAGTTTGCAACCGGTGCCAAGGTGAACTTTTGAGCCGCTTCGAGATAGAGAACGGTTCGGAGAAAGCTCGGGTCTTCATGCGAATTGAGGAGGTTCAACGTCTTGCGCCCGTAGAGACGCTGCTCGCTATCGATGAAGTCCATCGACAGATTCAACGAACGCTTGCTTCCAGCAGGGACCATGGCAAAGGATGACATTCCTCGGAAGTGGACACCCACGTTTGGATACTCTTTACCGTCGACTCGCAACATCGCGGGGATATCGACATCGGTATTGTTGAAGTCGGCGAGTTGTTCCTCCCAGTCGTTCTCTTCAAAAGATAGAAACAAAGTTCGAACGACGGAATCGGAGTAAAGAGGGGCCTCGGGATACGACTGAACATCTTCGGGGGATACCTTTGGGCCTGGAGTACCAGCCACTTGGGATCGCCCAGGGCCACCACCTCCAAATCCTGGCCGCCCACCGAACGGACCTCCAAATCCGGGGCCGCCAAATCCAGGACCTTCACCTCCAGGAGGTGCTCCCCCAGGACCTATACCCGGACCCTCTGGAACTGGCCCCCCCGGCCCGGGAGCACCTGGGCCACGTCCTTCTGGGCCTCTTCCTCCGCCAGGACCTCGTCCGCCGAAACCACCTCGCGGGCCTTGGGTTTTCAGGAATTCGCGTGCTTCAGCTCGCTCCTCTTTATTGAGCCATCCGTCGCCGTTCTTGTCGAACTGGGAGAGGACTTCCCGAGTTCCACCCATCGGTCCGCCCATCGGTCCACCAAAACCGGGACCACCGAATCCCGGTCCCCCGAACCTTGGACCACCTTCGAATCCCTCCCTTCCCTGGGGTCGGAAACCTGGCCCTCCGAATCCAGGGGGAGCCCCTTCCTGGCAGAGAACCGCCGTGGTGAGAGTCGCAGAAAAACCGATAGCGCATAAACCAGCGCGCGCAAGCCAACGAGGAGTACGTTTCATTACAGAACCTTTTTAGAGAAGCGAGGCGTGGAGAGGGGCGATTTTTATCCAACATCCATCCGGAGGAGCGACGCGGATTGGATTCCTTCCAACAAATTCAACTGATGGACCCATTGCATCAAATCGACCGTCGGCAACAACTCGACGCGATAGGTCGATTCGATGACGGTCCCCTGCTTAACCGTTTCAACTTCGGTGCACCTCCATGTTTTGGCAACTTCGGGCATCCGCGTATTGAGCAAGGAAGTTACATCGACTCCAGGGGTTGATCGGAGTCGCAACCGAACCGGCTGAACTCTTCCCCCCGTTCCTGGGTCGAATGGTGAGCGACGAGGTGCAATCCATCGGAGCCCGATCGCCGCAGCGCTAACTATCGGGACACCAGCAAGGGTCACTTCCCAATGACCACATCCAATCGCCATACCGACAACGACAGCGAAAACGACGAAAGCGGTATCGCGGGTGTCTTCCACCACCGTTCGAAAGCGAACGATCGCAAGAGCACCGGCCAACGAGAAAGCCCTTGCGATCGAGTTCCCCACGACGGTGGTCACCATGCAGATGAGAACCGTTAAGAGGACGAGCGTCGTGAACATCGCTTGATCATCGCGGGCCGATACGGGTGGTTTGCTGATCCGAAAAACGGAGGAGATAAGACAGCCGAGCGCTGCAGAGATTGCAAAACGGACGAGCAAGGTCTGTAGATCCATACTATCCAGCTGGGTCATGCTATTCAGCTGCCCCAGTCCTTCCATTTGCCCTATGGCCCATAGAAAAGAAAGGTCATCTCGCATCATTAGACCTTTCCATGCTCAAACGATATGCGGCTACAGTCGACGATGAGAATTCCATGATTTCCAACGATGAGAATAGTTATCCGGGCAAGTGAGGATCTAAACCCCGAGATTTGGGAGTTGTTTCGCTAGAAAAAAGACGGAATCAGCGAATATGCCGGATCTACAAGGGGGCCGCCTTTCACTGGAAATCCGCTAGGGAACGAGCCGATAAGTTCATCCGGGAGGAACAAAAAAATGAAATCCATTAAAGATAGACTCGCGGAAATCACCGAAGCAGGTGATGGGCCGAGCCCGCTGGAGTACTCGGTAATCGTCGCTTTGCTCGTCGTCGCCAGCTTAACCCTGCTGTCGAGCTCGCAGCATATTTCGAATCCGTACATCTCGCGCGCCCCAACAACCACCGCTAGGTAGCGGATTCCCTGCAAACAGCGAATGGCTCTTTGACCGCTTCGACATTCTCTCCTCTGCGGTTCTCTGCGCCCCCTGCGGTTCATTGATTTAACCGCAGGGGGCGCAGAGAACCGCAGAGGACTTGGCGCCAATGCCCCCCGGGCCACGATTCGACTGCATTCATCTAATGAAAAATATCCCGATCCAACATTCGATAGTTGATCGCTTCTTCGATGTGGTGCGATTCGATCGCATCGCTCGATTCTAAATCTGCGATGGTCCGAGCAACGCGCAAGATCTTATCGTGGGCTCGTGCCGAGAGTCCCATCTCTGTAACAGCATCTCGCAGTCGATCGGTTTGTTGTTTCCCCAACACACAGTAGCGTCGCAATTCCCTGCTGCTCATCTGCGCGTTGGTTCGCGTCGCCGAACCTTCGAATCGATTCAACTGAATCCCCCGCGCATGGTTAACCTCTTCGCGGATCGTAGCGCTGCTCGTCCCCGGAGGCCCGCTCGATAGTTCGCTGAACGGGACTGCGGGAACTTCGATATGAATATCGATACGATCGAGCAACGGCCCACTGATCCGCCCCATGTACCGTTCGATCTGCGGAGGAGTGCAATTGCAAGGACGCCTTGGATCGGTCCGGTATCCACATGGGCAAGGATTGAGCGCGGCGACCAACATGAAGTCGGCGGGAAAAGTCGTGCTTCGCATCGCGCGCGAGATCGTTACCACTCGATCTTCCAACGGTTGACGCATCACCTCAAGCGTCTTCCGATTGAACTCGGGCAGTTCATCTAAGAAGAGGACTCCATGATTCGCCATGGAAACCTCGCCCGGCGATGGAGGGCTACCTCCTCCGACTAAGCCTGCGTCGGAAATCGTATGATGCGGCGAGCGAAAGGGTCGCTGTGCAAGGAGCGCTTGACCATTCTGCAATCGCCCCAAAGCGGAATAGATTCGAGTCGTTTCGATCGATTCGGTTGCCGAGAGGGTGGGCAAAATGGTTGGTAAACGCTTCGAGAGCATTGTTTTGCCCGACCCCGGTGGACCCAGCATCAACAAGTTATGGGCTCCTGCTGCGGCAATCGTAAGGGCTCGCTTGGCCATCTCTTGCCCGCGCACGTCGCTATAGTCGACATCGTATTTCGCGTAGGTTTCAAAGATCTCGTCTAAGCGTGAGGGGACGGGATCGATCAGTAAATCTCCCCGCAAGAAACTAACCGCTTCCTGCAAAGTATGAACCGGAATGACCTCCAACGATTCCACGACAGCGGCTTCTTGCGCGTTGGCGGCCGGGACGATCATCCCACGAATCCCCGGCTGTTTGGCGGCCGCCATCGCCATCGAAAGGGCCCCTTTCACATGGCGCATCTGCCCTTCGAGGGAGAGTTCACCGACGACTGCATACTCCCCGAGGAGTGTAGAGTTCAGTTGCCCCGAAACGACGAGGATACCTAAGGAGATAGGGAGGTCGAAGCTCGCGGCTTGCTTGGGGAGTTCGGCAGGAGCAAGATTGATCACTAGGCGATCGTGGGGGACAGCGAACCCCGCGTTGACCATGGCCCGTTCGACCCGATGCGTACTCTCTTTGACCGCTTGTTCGGGCAATCCGACCAGAATGGTTTTGGGTAGTGCGGCGGAGGAAAGATCGACTTCCACTTCGACAGGAAGGGCCTCGATACCTAGCAACGAAAACGTATGCAGCTTGGTGAGCATGATGGGTGACCTTGTTTGATTAAGAGCAAAGCTCGAAACACTTGCCGGTCAGTCCTTGCAATCCAAAGAGGTGGTTGCAAAGAAGGGCGTTAAGGAATTCAGTTTAACAAAAGTTGAGTGGGGAAGAGGGGGGGAACCACGGAATACACGGAAGACACGGAAAAAAGAAGTTTGAAGTTTGAAGTTTGAAGGGTGATGGGTGATGGGTGATGGGTGATGGGTGATGGGTGATGGGTGATGGGTGATTCTCTGCTCCCCTCGCCCCGCTTCGGGGAGAGGGGCCGGGGGTGAGGGGTAGAATTGCTAGAAACAATGCCCCATTCAAGCCCCCCAGCTTCTTAATCGCAAAGCGATTCCACGTAGGGTGTGTGAAGCGGTCGCGTCTCCATCCCGATCCACACCAGCCCTTCAAATAATCTCACCAACGGAACCAACCTTTACCTCCCAAAGCGACCGCGCAACACACCGTCCCCAGCAGCCGAATAAAGACAACGCAGAGTCGCAAAGGCGCAGGGTCGCAGAGAAGGGGATCGATCACAATCTCTCCAAGGTGTTCGATGCCAAGAGTTCGTCCCACCAGTCGTGTCCGTCTGGCTCATAAATGTCTCGACCACCGCTCCTTGACGGCAGTATCGCTTTTTGATACTATTGTGATTTATGGGACTGAAGCACCAGCGTACACTTTCGGCGATTTTTGAGGATCCTGTCCGGTCGAATATCCTCTGGCGTGATATCGAATCGATGTTGGAGTGGGCAGGTGCTGAGATCACCGAGGGGGCAGGATCGCGTGTGCGAATCGCGTTGAATGGCGTAAGGGCTGTGTTTCATCGTCCCCATCCCCAGAAGGAAACCAACAAAGGAGCGATCAAGTCAATGCGGCGTTTCCTGACAGAGGCAGGAGTCACACCATGATGGAATATAAGGGGTATATCGGAAGGGTTGAGTTCGACGATGAAGCGGGCATTTTCCACGGGGAAGTGCTCAATACACGCGACGTGATCACCTTCCAGGGGGAGAGTGTCAGCGAGCTGACTCAGGCGTTCCGCGACTCGGTGGATGATTACATTGCTTTTTGCGAAGAGCGAGGTGAGTCTCCAGACAAACCGTTTTCGGGGCAATTTGTTACACGGATCCCCCCGGAGCTTCATCGCCAGGTCAACATTGCGGCGGCTGCATCTGGTAAGAGCTTGAATGCTTGGGTCACGGAGCAACTTCAGGCAGCAGTTCATCGGCCCAAGTAACTCGTTGGCTGCAGCGTTTCGATCCGTCTTCCGGTGCCGTGTCCAAAGATCGTAATCGTTCACCCAACGCAATCGCCCTCACCTCCCAAAGCGACCACGCAACACACCGTTTCCAACGGCCGAATAAAGACGACGCAGAGTCGCAAAGGCGCAGAGAAGGGGATTGTTGCGTCCCTCCAACGATGGCAGCCGATCCTTGCTGTTCCATTCTATTCCCTCACTCCTTCCAACACCCAAGCCAGCTCTTTGGGAAATTTGGATGAACTTCGCAAACGAGGGTTGGCCTAGATAAAGCGTAAGACGGGGAGAGCCTTAAGTTAGCAGCCTTGGATTTCCCCTTAACCTGGGCTGTCAAAAAGTCGGGGCTGCGAGGATTTGGGTTTGCGCAAGTTTCGTTCTCTGATTCGCTTCCTATCCGACCGAGGGCGAGCCCACCCTGTCGGAGTTCGAAAGGAAACGCAGGAACGCACTTCTGCAAGGTACTTATTCGATTTGTCTCAGCTTCCTCAATACAGCTTCTGCATCCTCGACCACTCCAAATTCAACGTCTTCCGCAGCCTGCTCCGCGTAGGGTATTAAGAACTTGTACAAATGTGGTTTTTCAGTCCCGCAAACCATGATGTAGTGCATGATTCTGTAAAGGCAAACGTGAGCTCGATTGCCTAACAAAGCGTTAAAAAGGTATGATTCAATAGATTCGTACCAGAACCGTAAACGCTCCAACTCTTGTGGTGTCGCCAATTTGTTTCTTCTGATCGGCCCATCTTCTGCGATGGCCAAAAGGCGAAATCTGTACAACGTCGAAACGAAACTTTGGACTAGGGTACGTTCGACGGCTGGAGGATTTGCGAGGTCCGAATACACTTCAGTTGCAGCTTCCATGAAATCGGCAAATGATTCTTCCATGCATCCTCGAAATGGCCTCAGCGTCCCTATCAACCATTCGCAATGGGCGTCGTCGAGCCAGGGCAAACGCGAACTTTGGGCAATTGGGGGTGACTTGGCAATTTGGGTTTGT
>CAYMXM010000237.1:0-7526 GCA_964394065.1 uncultured Pirellula sp.
TTGACGACGATCTCGGTTTCTTGGCCTACCTTGAGGGCTTCGATTGCGTAGGTGTAGTCGTAGATGTTCTCGACCTTCCGGCCTGCTAATTCGATGATGATGTCTTTCCCCCGCACCCCAGCGAGGGAAGCGGGGCCATCTTTGGCGACTCCAGAAAGCATCAATCCTTGGATCTCGCCTTGTGCGTAATCGGGGATCGTCCCCAAATAAGCGGTCATCACAGCGCGAGCCCCCTGGTTTTCGGGGCGTTTCTGATCTTGAAATGTCGGCGGTTCCTTCGTCGTGGCAATCCCACGCGCGATCAATCCCATCAGTTTTGAAGTTTGTGCAGCACCCTCCAAATTGAGTAGCTCGGGTACGTCGCGAGGCGTGTGGTACTCGCTGTGCGATCCCGTGAACGCGGAGAGGATCGGAACACCATGCAAAAAGAAGGTGCTCGCGTCGGTTGGCAAGTAGCTGTCAGATTGCAATACGACGGGGAGACCGACGACGGCGTTTCTCTTTTCAATCTCCTTCGCCCAACCATCGGACGAACCGATCCCTTGCAAAACCAAGTTCTCACGGAGTCGCCCAACCATGTCGAGGTTGAAACAAGCTGCAACCGTCGGATAGAGTTTTCCGTCCCCCGGATTGGGAAGATGCGGATAGAGCTTGAAGAAGTTCTCCGCAAAGTAGGCGGAACCGAGGAGCCCCATCTCCTCTCCCGACCAAGCCGCGAACAGGACATCATGTTCAAGTTTCAAATTCCCCTGCTTCTTAGCATTCGCAAAGGATTGGGCGATTTCGAGCATCGCGGCAACCCCCGACGCATTGTCGTCCGCCCCCCGGTGGGTTCCCGCTTTCTCTTCGTCGAACGCAAGGCTCGACCCCGTAGCCCCCACTCCCAGGTGGTCGATGTGAGCCCCTATGATCACTATGCTGCCAGCCGGTTTCTCCCCGGCCATCAGCACACCCAGAACATTGCGACCTGCACGTTTGACTTGATGGATGTCGATGATGCAGCCAACGGTTAATTCCGGGAGGGTAAATCCCATCATCAACTCCCCTTTGTCGAGCTCCTTTTGAAGATCTAGGAGAGAATCTTCGCTCTTTGCAAACCAAGCTTCAGCAACCGCATCGCTGATGCTGATCGCTGCGATGCTTGTTCCCGAAAGACTTCCATCGGTTTGCAACGGAACTAGCTGCTGCCGTACACCACTGTTCGGACCGCTGACAACGATGAGACCTTTCGCTCCGCGATCTCGCGCGACCATCGCTTTAAATCGAAGAGAGCTGTATCGAGCCAAGTGCTGTCGACGCTCGGGAGTAATGTCGCTCGGCATTTGTCGAAAGACCATCACCCACTTGTTCTCTACATCGAGGTGGACATAGGAATCGTAGTCCGGCTGATCTCCTTCGCGAGGTGCTACGATTCCGTAGCCGGCGAAGACAACCTCGGTTGGATCGATCGTCGTCGATTGGGAGAAGACGAGAGGTCGCCAATCTTCATCAAGCTTCCAGGCTCGATCTCCCGATCGCAATGCGTTCGTTGGTTGCAACTCGACACCTGCCGTGAAAGGAAACTCATGGAAGTAATCTTCATTCACACCTGCTGGAGCAAGCCCCAATGAGGCCATGTAGCTCGCAACATAAGCGGTTGCTAGTTTCTCTCCTTGAGTCCCAGTGAGCCTTCCCCCCAATTCCGGCCGACAGAGGAAGTCGACATGGCGTCCGATATCGAGCCCTCGATAATCGTTATCGGATTGTTGAAGTATTTCCGCAACGGCGGATCGGACCGTTTCGAGTTGCCCTTCGGTAGGCTCTCCAATCACGTTCAGCGGAGCACTTCCATTCGTTTTGGAAAGCTTGAGCGCCTTGCGCGCCGCGTCATCATTCCAGTCTGCGATGAAGATTTGAGATTTTTTATCGGCGGTTCGGTTGGAGGTCCAAGAAAGTTGCCGGCCGTCGGGGGTAAATACTGGGAGGCCATCGAAACCATCGGTCGTCGTGACTCGAACTGGCGCTTGGGTTCCTTCTGCATCGACGATGTAGAGTTCAAAGTTTGCGAACCCATTCACATTCGTCGTGAAGATGAGATAGTCCCCAGAGGGATGATAGAAGGGGGCCCAACTCATAGCCCCCAACGTCGTGATCCGCTTCACATCGGATCCATCCAAGTTCGCGGAATAGATCTCTGCTGTCGCTCCATCTTCGGAGAACCTTCGCCAACAAATCCGTTTCCCATCGGGGGAGAAGAAGGGGCCACCATCGTAACCAAAGGTATCGGTGATTTGTCGAACCTCCGATCCATCTCGCTTCATCAAGTAGAGATCGATCGCGGATGCGGGGTCCTCTTGGAAAATGGCTTGTTCCCTCGGAGAAAGTTTACCTTCAAATGCGCGTCGGTTGGATGCGAAGACGATATGTTCTCCATCGGGGGAATAAGATCCCTCGGCATCGTAGCCTTCGTTGGAAGTCAATTTTTTCGTCTCTCCCGTCTTCCGATTCCATTCGACCAATTCATAGGTCGGATCGTAATCCCATGCATAGCGTCGGGTCTGCCCGGAAGCTCGGAAGTCGAGTTCGTCTTGCTGTTTTTGTTTTGCTTCAGGATCGAACTGGGTTGTCGCGTAGAGAACGCTTTCACCGTTGGGATGAATCCAAGCGCAAGTCGTCTTGCCGAATCCAGGAGAGACCCGATCGATATCCCCCGTTTCGCGGTTGAGGAGATAGATTTGGTAGAACGGGTTCCCTTTTTCTCGTTCGCTCTGGAACACCATGTAGGTTCCGTCTTGACTGAAATACCCTTCGCCGGATCGCTGACCATCGAGCGTTAGCTGGCGTGTTTTGCTTAGATAGGCAGCTTCGGTCGGCTGGTTGCTGGAAGTAGCTTCAGGACTGGAATCTTGAAATCCGTTCGCAAAGCCGAAGGAAGGGAGGGAAATGCAAAGTGGAAGCCCCAACGAAAGAAATGTCGAGATAGCCAACGACGCAACGGGTTCTCGTCGGAGAGTCCGACATCGGAAGAAAGGAATCATGAGCCTTCAAATCCATTTCGAGGAAAGGGAAACGCCCCCCGCTTCCCAGATAGCTACTTAGTGTAGGAGGTGAGATCGAGTTGGGAAACCTGAATCAGGCTTCAGGCTAAAGACTTCAGGCTAAAAGCGAAGCCCTCTTCTTCCTCAAGCCTCAAGCCTCACCCCTGATTTAAGATTCGTTCGATTCGTGGTTCATCCCCCGATCCTTCCTGAGGCCACGGATTAGGTCTTGAACAGCTACGCTCGCACGTCGATGCCACGGTTGGGGATCGGGGGAGCGCTTTGCAGTTGGGCTTGGAGCTGCGCGGCAGATTCCAGCAGACTGAGGATCGCTTCGCTTTGACTCTGTGCGATCCGCCGTTCCTTGGTCATTACAGCTACTGCTAACGCAAGGTCTCCTTGCGTTTTACTTCGGACAACATCAAGGGTGGATTGGACAATTGGAGATAGTTCCATTGGCGAGCCCTACCTTTTTCAACTAAAGAAAATTGATTACTTCCCGATGCAGACGGCCTTGCTATCCGCATGGACTAAACTCCTCATTTTCTCCATTTCAAATTGGGCGGAACGGGACGAAGGTTCATGTTGGCAGGTTAGGATGAGGTCCATGGATACACTCCAACGCCCCATCGCATCCCCCGTAACATGCCAGTGAGGTTGGACGCAAACCGATTGGTGTACCAGTTCAAATCCCCCCTCGCTCTGACTTACCGTCTCGACCGGGAAGCCCCACACTCGGGTCGGGCGATTCCACATCATCTGAACATTGGCGCCTAGCCACTGATCGATAAGCCCGAGGTAATCCGTATCTTCCAAATTAAGAGTACTTCCTAAATGCCCGAGAGGTCGCGTATTTTCGTCATAAAAAAAGCGATCTTTTGCCCCCGCCGGCATCCCTGCAAAATTGAATTCGACCCCGAAATGGAACGAAACTCCGTCGGGAATCCCGTCAATTAAATAGGTGACCTCGAGCGCTTGGCTCCCCGCGTACAAGGTTATTCCCTTGGTCACCGTGAGGGGAATCCCCCACGCGTTTCCGGCTCGTTTCATTTGCGCCTGGATCTTCCCAGGTGCACGGCGCAGTTTCGCATCGTACGGAAGCGCGGCGAAATCCCCCCGTTCCATCACCTTGCCAGCTCGGACGTCATGCACGGAGACGTGCTCGTCGTAGAAATGATCGATCAATGACTTTCTCGCATACCGATCGTACTGAACCCGTTGATCGAGCCCTTCCTGTTTGAAGACGACCCGGTCGTGAATGCTGGCTGCATTCGACGTGTTGTCGCTCGTCCCCGCGATCACTTTGGCGTGGTAGGCCTCCGGGCGTCGTTGCAATGTGGCGAGGAGGTTGTGCTGGATTCCCCGCATGTCGAGCTCGTAGAGCATCCCCCCCTTCGACGGCGCGAAGTAAGCAATGAGCTGATCGTTCGCGAGCCGGATCTCTGGAAAGAGGTCTTTGTTGTAGTCTTCCGTTGTAACATCCACCCATTCCCCATTTCGATTCGCAGCTTGATCGAGCAAGTTATCCGCAGCGATCAGCTCTTGATAGGTCGCGTTGCGCAGATGAGGTAAGTAGATTCCCCCGAATGCGCCGTGCCAATAAGGGCAATTGCACTGCGCTCGGTAGAGATGGTCTTCCGCACGTGCAAGGAGCTTTTTGTCCTGATGTCCACGTCGTGCGAATTCCAACCGTCGACTAACCTCCAGCATGCGACAGTACATCTCGTTCGCTTCGGTGTACTTGACGCGGAAGTTGCGCCAATTCCCTCCTCGCAGGAACGGACTGATCTTAGACCAACGGGAATCGGATTGCAGTTCGTGGATGATCGAGTCATAGGCGGTCTGTTGCTCGACCGGAAGGGCCCACTCGGTCATCTCCCGATAGGAGCAGTCGGGTAAGTAGACAGTACCAGCGGGAGGCGTTTCCGTGATCACTTCTGCGGGTGTCGACGTGACGAGCCAGTCCCGATTGGCATCGAGTAGTTCGAAGAACTGACGGAGCCAACCTTGCTCGTAGACATGTTCTTTGGTGTTGGGCCATGTTCCGAACTTCTCCCCGTCATCACCGAAGACGAGTACAGATCCAGGGGCCTGTTCAGCGACTTGCCGACAATAGTGGATCGCTTCATGGGCGGGAGCAAAGGGGAGGAGGTACCTCAACCGTTCACTACCTGGGAAGACGCGCATCACCTGCCCGTCATCTTCGGTTAAGAAGTAGTTTGTGAGTTGGCTATCCTTCCAACCCGCCGCACGAAAATGATAGTCATCCAGAATGGTATACTGCATTCCCGCTGGAACGAGATCGCGAATGAGTTGGCTTTCCCAAACCCGCTCCGGCATCCACATACCGGAGATGCCAGTATGGAAACGATCTTGAAGCCATTCTGTGTAACGACGAATCTGTCCAATGCGGTCTCGGCTCGGAAGCATCGTGAGAATGGGCTCGTAGAAGGGGCCGCCGACGATCTCGATTCTTCCTGCCTCGACGAGCTCCTTCACCTGGTCAAGATACTCCGGATGCCGTTCCGCGAGCCACAACATGAGGGGGCCCGAAGTGTGCAAAGCCACCTTGAGGTTGGAGAATGGTTCGAACACTTTGAGAAACGGAAGATAGCTGTCGTGATAGGCCTGTTCGATAACTCCGTCAAAGTTTCCGTTGGGCTGATGGTTGTGGAGAACAATGCATAGCCGAACTTGATTGATCATATGCCACTTCTGGTTGTGCCGAGTTGAACGGTTGCGATGGTTGTACGGGGTGAAAGGAGGGTCAAGCACCGAGCGCTATAACGCTCCGTGCCGGACTATTCGGCAGAACCTTCCTTTCGCATTAGCGAACTCTTTCGAACCGGAATTCTTCTCCTTTTTGGAATCTGCAGCGCCTCGATCTAAAACCTAGGCTTCGGAAAAGCTCGACCTTCTCTTTTGAAGTGCCAGAAGGAAGTCATGTTTCGTCGAGTCCGACCAACATTGAGGTATCTCCCATGCCTAAAACGCCAGCGGGACTGTCCAGCATCAACTTACTGTTTATTCTCGGCGCTTTTTGTCTCCCCATCGTGGGAGTCGTCATCTATCAGCATCCCGTGTTGGGGGAAAAGATTCGAAGCAATACCGAAGAGTTCTTCGCTTCGGAAACCTTCACCTCCGAAGACGGAACCTTCGCGCAAATCAAATCCAAGTGCGTCGAGTTCCAAGGACAGTTCTTGGAGCTGATCAACGTCCAGATTTTAGGCAAAGAACCCTCTCCTCCGGTTTCAGCCTCGGTCGCGAACGCAGACGAAACGGCAACTGAATCCATATCGGAGAGGTCTGAGCAATCTCCCCAATTGGCTTCACGCGACGGTCGGACGAAACTGATCACGACAGAAGTAGATAGTGAAGAGCTGGAAGTCAGTACGGGATCGGCTCCTACGAGGCCTCCTATACTGATGACGGTAACCGAAACGGAACGAGTCTTCGGAATGCCGATCGCACGATTTTTAGACGAGTCATGGATATTGCGCAACGATGGTTTCATCGTTCGAGTACCTCTCGATGAAGTAGTCGAAGAGGTGGTCCTAGAAAAGCCCTTTCTCAGCATCCCGATCAACCAACTCGTCGCAGACCTTCGGAAGGAGTTCGGCTTGGACTATGAAATCCGCAGTGAACAGCCCTACGTGTGGGTCACGCGCCGTGGCGTGAGCCAGTTCTGGAACGAGCGATTCCGTCTGCTCCACATTTCCATTCGACAATTCTGTAGTCAGCGAGGAATCGATATCCGGAATTTGGATTTCCCGCTCGTAGCGGTGATCTTGCGGTCCGAAGCGGAGTTCTATCAGTACTGTCGTTCGCAGAATATTGATGTCAAAGAGAATTTGTTGGGGATCTACTCTCCAACGTCCAATCGTATCATCCTTTACGAGGATCCCGAGAAACTGTCGCGTCAGGACGTGATCGAGACCATTTGCCACGAAGCAACTCATCAATTGGCGAACAACCTGGGGCTGCAACAACGTTGTGCGGACAGCCCTCTTTGGCTCACCGAAGGTCTTGCGACTTTGTTTGAAGCCCCTGCCTATGCGCAACCCAACTCCGCTGGTCGCTCCCCGTGGCCCAAGCATCGACGCATTACGTGGCACGAACTTCTACAAGACCCGGCCCGTTTAGGAAAAACCGTCGATTCCTTGGTGCGCAACGACAACATGTTCGAAAAGGATCCTGATGCAGCGTATGCGGTAGCTTGGGGATTGACCCATTATTTTGCGAACAAACACTCGAAGGAGTTCAACGCCTATCTTCATCAGACGAGTCGCCTCCCACCTTTTATCGATTTCGATTCGAACGCGCGCTGGGAACACTTCCGTACGTTTTTTGGTTCCGACATCGGAAAGCTAACCATTGCTCTACGGAATCACATTTCGTCGCTGTAGGTTCAAGCTGCTCCTGAAAATATGGCCTCAGAAGGGAACTGGGGGAAGAACCACGAATCGAACGAATCTTACGAATAGGCTTGAGGGGTGAGGCTTGAGGAAG
>CAYMXM010000238.1:0-7526 GCA_964394065.1 uncultured Pirellula sp.
CACGCGATCATTCCTGCGGAGAGGAGACTGGTGAGGCAGAGGAAATAGAGGCCATAGACATACGATCCAGATTGTTTATGGACAAAACCCATGACCGAAGGGCCAATGAATCCTCCGAGGTTACCGATCGAGTTGATCATCCCAACGCTTCCAGCCGCTGCTGTCGACGTCAAGAAGAGGCTAGGAAGCGACCAGAAGGCTGGCATGTAGGCCTTCATCCCGGCAGCTGCGATCGTGAAGCAGATCACGGTCAGATAGATGTTCCCCTGGGTCAGTGTCGAAAGAAAAAGGAACGTGACACCGATCAAGATCGGAATAATAGAGTGCCAACGCCTCTCTCGAGAACGATCGGAACTCCAACCGATGAAAATTTGACTCGGGATAACAAGGAGGGAGGGGATGATGGCAAGCAACGCTGCCTTCTGGGGCTCAAGCGAATACCATTCCCTAAGAACGCGCGGGAGGAAGAACTCGATACCATAGTTCGCCGTAACGCATCCGAAATAGACCAAGGCCAAAACGAGGATTCCAGGATTGGTCAACGCAGCCTTGAACGATTGGTGGCTCTTATGGGTCTTAGCCGCTTTCTCGCGAGCCAACTCCTCTTCCAACGCACTCCGCTCTCCCTCGGTCAACCAGCGAGCCTGCTTGGGACGATCGGTTAGCCAGACGAGAACTATCCCCCCCGCGAGGACTGCTGGAAGACCCCAGAAGAGATAGATCCATTGCCATCCTCGCAATCCCATCAACATCGGCTTGGTCACGGCAACACCATCGACGATGGTGGTTCGACCGATCTCGATAAACAACTGAGAAATCGCCGGACCGATCATCATCGCGATCGGCGAGGCGACCAGGAAATACGAGATGGCGCGAGCTCGTTCCCGGGTGGGGAACCAGTGGGTTAGATAGACAAGAACGCCTGGGAAGAAGCCGGCTTCGGCCACCCCGAGGAGGAAGCGAACGATATAAAATTGCATCGGCGTCGTCACAAAGGCAGTCGCCGCGGCCATGATTCCCCACGTGACCATGATCCGGCAAATCCATTTCCTCGCGCTCCACTTCTCGACGATGATCGAGCCGGGAATTTCCAATAGGAAATATCCGAGGAAGAAGATTCCCGCACCGAAGCCAATCACCGAACTGTCGAACGCTGGCATGTCCTCACCCATCGTCAACTGAGCGACGGCGACGTTCGTTCTGTCGATATAGGCGATGATGTAGCAAAAGAAAAGGAGAGGCATCAATCGCCAATACGCTTTCCAAATCGCGGATTTCAACTCCGGTGAGGAGGAAGGGGAAGGCTGCTTGGAGTCTGCGTTCGATTCGAAGACAACGGGGGAAGGGTCGTTCGGCTGACTGATGATTGCACCACGTTGCGCTGGAGGGAGGCTGGGAGGAGGGTAAACGTCCCGCTAAATTGGTGGGAACGGCTACTTAACGACCTGCATAATCTAGTCTCTCCAGCCCTCTCTGAAAATAACACACCTGTTTTTCGCCATACTTTATCCGCTCCCCTCGCTAGGCTTCGGGAAGAGGGGCTGGGGCAATGGGCCGGACGCGAAGCGTCCCCCATCACAACCCGACGCGTTAGCGAGGGATAGCGCTGGCAACCAGACAACCATTCAAGGTCTCAATGCACGTCCTTCGTGCCTCAGGGACGTGCCACCCAACGCCTGAGATATTCCCGACAAGGGCTACGTGCACTCGCGACGCTGTCCCTCGCTTACACCACGGGTTGTGATGGGGGACCACTTACCACCGATGCGTTAGGCCACCCCTACACCTACGGTCAGCCCCTCTTCTTCCTCAAGTCTCAAGCCTCACCCCTCAAGCCTGCTCTCCAAATCAGCCCGAATGGTTTCTGAATCGAGATAATACTCGCGGTGCGAGAGCTGCATCGAAGCGGCTTGATCGACGACGATCGTGGCGTTCGGATGGAGTTGTAGGGCGCTAGCAGGTAAACCCGAGGAAACCGCCCCTTCCACACAACCTGCGACCGCTTTGGCTTTTCCGGCTCCGGTCGCAAGCAAAATAATCGATCTCGCTTCGAGGATCGTCGCGATCCCCATCGTGATTGCTGCGACAGGAACATCGCTGAGGGATGCGAAGTAACGAGCATTGTCCTGTCGCGTTTGTCGCGTCAACGCTTTCAGTCGGGTTCTTGATGCGAGGGACGAACCGACTTCATTGAACCCGATATGGCCATCGGTCCCTACGCCGAGAACTTGCAAATCGATCCCCCCTGCATCCCGTACCTTCTTTTCATATTCCGCCGCACTCGCCGCGAGATCGCAATTCCAAGTCTCCGGAACATGGGTCGATGCGAGATCGATATCGATGTGCTTGAACAACGCATCGTTCATGTAGTAGTGATAGCTCTGATCATGATCCGGCGGGAGACCGACGTATTCATCGAGATTGAAGCTCTTAATTCCTGCGAAGCTCAACTCTCCTGCTTGATATCGCTGCACGAGTAATTTGTAGAGACCGAGAGGAGTCCCTCCTGTTGCGAGACCGAGAACCGGCGTCTTTCCCGATTCACGAACTCGGGCGATCGTTGCAGCGACATGGTTCGCCGCAAATCGGGAAACGTCCTCTGGGGTGTCAAGGATGACTACGCGCACGACAAATTGCTTTCTGATGTGTAAGGGTTGGGGTATGTAAACGGGAGGACGCGAAGCGTCCCCCATCACAACCCGTGGCGTTAGCGAGGGACAGCGTCGCGAGTGTACGTGGCCCCTCGTCAGGCCACCTCCAGCGAGGGGCGGTCCAACGGATCGGCGAAGGGAGCGGAAAACCAACGGGCAATTACTACTTAACCTTCATCTCATCGATCATCTTTTTGAACGCGTCCTTGTTCTTCTCGATGATATCTTTCGGACCGGTGGCTTTTACGAAGACTTGCCTTCCATCGGCGAGTTCGATGATGGCGCCGAGCATCCGATAGTTTTCCATCTTCTTCATCGGACCGGGAGCAAACGGGCCTCCCCCCATCGATTCCTTGAAGGTACCGGAGATATCGACGACGTGTGCTTTCGCTTTGCCGATCTCTTTCGTCTCGGTCTTCACATCTTCTTTGGGAGGATTATCGAACTGGCCTACCCAGCGATCGATGTTCGCTTTGACCGAACCTCCTGCGATCGAGAAAGTGATTCGGGCAAAGGCTTCACCTTCGGCAGGGACTCGAAACTCATGTTGAACGAAATTGCTCTTCGTGGGGACCGACTTCCAATGGTCGGGAGTCACCATCACGAGTTGGTCGTCTACAAACTTGAGAGTTTCCGAAACTCCTTTCTTTGCCTCAACTTTCTCCTTGGTCTCGGCCTCCTGCGCGGGGCTCCAAGACGAAAAGGTGGAGAAAAGGGTTGCGATCACAAACAGGTTCAATAACTTGCGCACGACTGGAAAGCTCCATTAGTATAAACTGGGCTGTTGCATTTACCGGAAACAGAAGGCTATATCATATGCAAGCGGACTATAGATCTCAAACCATCGATCCACCGTTGCTCGACGATTTATCCCATTTGGTGCGACTTGCTCTGAGAGAGGACTTAGACAGGACGGTCGATTTGACGACGATGGCTCTGGTCCCCCAAGGTGTGTCGGGAGCGGCGGTCATTCAATCTCGGGCCGTCGGGGTTGCGGCTGGGGTCGACTTGATCGAAGCGATTATTCAGGAGATGGATTGCTCGATTCAATTGGAAACTCTAGTTGGCGATGGGCAACTTTTTGCCCCAGGCGACTCCTTGGCCGTCCTCTCTGGGGAAGCGAGAGATCTCCTGACCTGTGAGCGGACTATTCTCAATTTTTTGGGACGCCTGTGCGGGATCGCAACCCTTACCTCCCAGTTCGTGAAGTTGACCGAGGGAACAAAAGCAAAGGTATACGACACGCGAAAAACGACTCCGGGATGGCGAAGGCTTGAGAAGTACGCAGTCCGGTGTGGTGGTGGGCGGAATCATCGTTTGGGGTTATTCGACGGTATCCTCATCAAAGACAATCACCTCGCATCGCGAGCCGCGGCCGATGGAACGCTTCTCGATCCTGGAACCGCGGTGAATACGGCTCGAGAGTTTTTAGAGAGTGGAGGAATTAAGTTCGAGCAATCGCCACTGATCGAAATCGAAGTCGACACCCTCGAACAGCTTCGCGCTGCCCTTCCTGCTTCTCCCAACATCGTCTTGCTTGACAACATGGGTGTAGAAACCCTTCGTGAGGCTGTTGCACTACGGGATGCGATCAATCCATCGGTCGAGCTAGAAGCTTCCGGGGGAGTCAATCTCAGAACGATCGGCGGTATCGCAGCCACCGGTGTCGACCGAATCAGCGTCGGCGCCCTCACCCACTCCGCGATCAACCTCGACCTCGGACTCGATTGGCGGCTGTAAGGGACGCAAAGCGTCCATCCTACACAGGACCTAGTAAAGTCCTTTTCAAATAATCGGCATATTGCGACTTACCAAGCATCCGTACCTGGGCTTCGAGTTGATCGCGATCAATCCATTTTTTCTTGAACGCAATCTCCTCCGGGCAAGCGATTTTCAAACCTTGGCGATTTTCGATCACTTCTACGAACTGCGCCGCCTGTAGCAACGAACCATGCGTCCCCGTATCAAGCCATGCGGTTCCTCGCCCGAGGAGCTCGACGTTTAACGCCCCTTTCTCAAGATAGATCCGATTCAAATCGGTGATCTCCAACTCCCCACGCCTGGAGGGTTTCAATTTGCGAGCGTGCTCGACAACTTCGCCATCGTAGAAGTACAACCCCGGCACTGCATAGTTCGATTTGGGGCGAAGGGGCTTTTCCTCGATGGAAAGAACCTTCCCGTCTGGCCCGAATCCGATCACTCCGTAGGCAGTCGGGTCGGAAACGTGATACCCAAAGATCGTCGCTCCAGAACGTCGTTCGTCAGCAACACTTAAGGATTTGACGAAATCATGACCGTAGAAAAGATTGTCTCCTAAGACTAAGGCGCTTGGCTGCCCCGTGAGAAATTCTTCGTCGCCGGCGATGGTAAACGCTTGAGCCAACCCGTCAGGACTTGGCTGAACCGCATACTCAATCGTAATGCCGAATTGGCTTCCGTCTCCTAATAGCTTCTGGAAGAGGGGGAGATCGTTGGGGGTAGAGATAAGAAGTATCTCTCGTATCGACGCGAGCATCAGGACCGATAGCGGATAGTAGATCATCGGTTTGTCATAAACCGGCATAAGCTGTTTCGATACAGCTAATGTTAAAGGGTAGAGGCGAGTCCCCGATCCACCGGCAAGAATAATTCCTTTGCGATTCATTATAGATTTCCCAACCGTTCCAATTTGATAAGGCGAGCGCCAGACGAAAAACTACCAGCACTTTGTCAACGCCTTAGGCCCATCCAGGATGCTTTGCCACCAAGGCTCATTCTCCAGATACCAAGCTACGGTTTTTTGAAATCCTGAGGAGTGATCTTGCTTAGGAGTCCAGCCTAACTCGCTTCGAATCTTGCTCGCATCGATTGCGTAGCGTCGATCGTGTCCGGGACGATCGGTGACGAATGTAATTTGCTCTCGATAGGAGATACCATCTTCGCGAGGGCGAAGCTCGTCGAGAATGGTACAGAGGAGTTCGACGAGCTCGATATTCGTCCGTTCGTTGTTTCCACCGATGTTGTAAGTCTGTCCAACGGTCCCTTTTTTCAGTACCGCAAGAAGGGCTTCTGCGTGATCCACCACGTACAGCCAGTCTCGAATGTTTTTACCATCTCCGTAGACTGGGATCGGCTCCCCCCGAAGAGCTCTCAAAATGACCACCGGAATCAGTTTCTCCGGAAACTGATAGGGACCGTAGTTGTTGGAGCAGTTGGTGACGAGGACCGGGAGCCCATAGGTGTCATGCCAAGCTCTTGCTAGGTGATCCGAAGAAGCCTTGCTCGCCGAATACGGAGAATGGGGATCATAAGGGGTCGATTCGGTAAAAGCACCCTTCTCTCCTAGCGAGCCATAGACCTCATCGGTTGAAACATGGAGGAAACGAAACCGATTTTTCCGCTCCCCCTCCAATTTCGAGGAGTAGCTCCTCGTCACTTCTAGAAGGGTATAAGTGCCGACGATATTGGTTTGAATAAAAGCCGCAGGTCCGTCGATGGAACGGTCGACGTGGCTTTCAGCCGCGAGATGCAGGACCGCATCTGGGGAAAACCGCTCGAAGAGAGAGTCCATCCGAGGGCGATCGCAGATGTTTGCTTGAACAAATTCATAGCGTGAAGAACCTGCAACATCGTCGAGGGAGCGTAGGTTCCCCGCGTAGGTCAAGGCATCGACGTTAAGAACGAAATGCTCACCACCTTGGAGGAGAAGGCGAACCAGATTGCTCCCGATAAACCCACAACCACCCGTTACCAAAATCTTCATGATCTGATCCTGTCTGCAGGCATCGTTCTTATCCGTGTATTCCGCGTGATCCGTGGTTGAAAAATAAAACGCCCCAGGCTCAAAGAGGTGATCCGTTCTACTCCGGAGCCCAATTTCGCAATGCCGATTTGATGGCCTCCTCAACAGGTGTCATATGGATTCCGACGTCGGCCAGTTTATCGCTGTTGAGGAGACAATTGCTTCGCGGAGTCTTAGCGGCCTCCAGCATAAACGCTTCCTCATCCTCGAAAAACTGAAACTCCTTAGTGCAAGCCTTACTTTCCCTAATCCATTCGACCACTTGTCGTGTCGTTATGGCTCCGGGGTTGGTGACATTGTAGATACCAAAAGGAACTTTCTTTTCCCAACAAGCGAAAGCCGCCGCGACGGACTCCTCCAATTGTGAAATGCTGTTCTCTGCATCTAAAAGCTTTTCGTAGCGCATCAATTTGGAAAGGTAGTTCCGCGCGTTATCCCGACGATCGAAAGGAATTCGAATTCGCCAGATATAGACGTTTTCGAAGTCGGCGAGAATCTCCTCTCCAAGGGCCTTCGTTCCCGAATAAAAGGAACAGTTGTTGGTGCGAAAAGAAAAATTGGGGGGATCGGTTTCCGAGAACCCCGATCCGTCTTGCCTTTTACCGGTGTAGATACATCCCGAGGAGATATGGCCCAATGGGATACCCACGTGAGCGCAAACCGAGGCGAGGACTCCTGGAAGAATTGCGTTTCCGAGAAGGCAGCCGGTCTTGTCCAGCTCGCAAGCGTCGACGTTGGGTTTGCCGGTATACCCTGCGCAGTTGATGAGAAAGCTTGCTCTTTTGCTTTCTAGAAACGGGGTAAGTACAGACGGGTCATAGTAGTTGAGCTCTCGCCGCGAGACGCTTACGAATTCAATCTCCTTCGATTGAAGATACCTCCGATAGCTTCCTCCTACGTAACCGCTAGCCCCTAAAAGAACAATCATTACAACCCTTTTTCTGGATCATTGTAACGATATTCAGCTATGACGACATATGATGTGGCCCGGGCGTCTCGCCCGGAGTCGTAGGGTGGCCTGACGCATCGGTGGTAAGAGGGCGGACGCGAAGCGTCCCCCATCACAACCCGTGGCGTAAGCGAGGGACAGCGTC
>CAYMXM010000239.1:0-7519 GCA_964394065.1 uncultured Pirellula sp.
CCAATTTTGCGATTCGGTTATTGACCCAAAATAAGACCGTCGCTCCGGGCTGAAGAGGGAGTGTTGCCTAATTACCGGTGGTTTACACCACCGGCAAGGATGTACCGCCCTCCGGGCTAAAGAAGGGAGCATTCTAATGAAGTGCTATCGTCACTAACCTTGGGAACGAAACTTGCGCAAACCAATACCGCCACAACCTCAACTTTTTGACAGCCCAGGCCAACCTAGCACTGTAGTTCAGCTCGTGCCCTCCTCTCGTTTACTGCAAAAGCGACATAGCTACTTCTCCGTCACTCCAGCGGAAGGGTCGACCGATAGGGGTGATCCTCTCTGTGGTCGGTTCCACTCCCAATGCAGTGAGAAGCGTAGCATGAAGGTCGGGGACGCTAATGGTGTCTGACGCCCATCGTTCGGAGGTGAGTTGCGAGCTGGAAATGGGTTCCAACGATTTGCGATCTGGATTCGAAGCCGTCGCTCCATGAACGTAACCTTGACGAAAGCGACCACCAGCTAGTAATACACTAAAGCCGTGGGGCCAGTGGTCGCGACCTCCTGCTGGATTGATGAGCGGAGTTCGACCAAACTCTCCACCGCAAAAAACCACGGTATCCTCGAGCAAATCTCTGGCTGCTAACTCGGACAACGTAGCGGCTAACCCCTTGTCCAAAACAGCTGCCTGCCGCGATTGGATCTCATGATTATTGATATGGGAATCCCATCCGTTCAATTCCACCTCGACGCAGCGTACACCAGCTCCCAACAATCGGACTGCGGCCAAACAGCCTCGCCCAAACGGAGTGTCGCCAAACCGCTTCCGTACTTCGTCTGGTTCTTGGTCGATCTGGAACGCGCTCAATTGATCACTGTTCATCATCTTGACGGCGTTGTTAGTCGCTGTCTGGTGGAGCGTGCGCGAGCGATCGAGATCACGCATCCTTCCTCGTTCGAATTGCTTTTCCAAAGTATCCAACAGCATCTCTACTCGGTTTTGCATGCGATTGCTATCGACACGCGATATCAAGTTCGCGATGCGATGGGCTGGGTCACCGATTTGAAAAGCATCATAAGCTGGCCCTAAATCCCCACCCCTTGCAGCCCATTGACTAGGCAAGATCGAAATGTGCCTTGGTATTTCGATATTGTTTTCTGATTGATGGCAGATGATCGCCCCCAACGATGGGTGAACAATTGTCGGGTCGGGACGCCACCCCGTCTTGAGGTGGTATGTCGCTCGTTCATGATCCCCTTCCTTGCTAACGACGCCACGTACCAACAGAGCGCGATGGAGTTGCTCGGCGGTGGCTGGCATGGTGCTTGCCAACTCAACACCTCGTACCTTGGTAGGAATCGATTCAACATCTCCACCTATAATTGTCCCCGGATGCGGATCGAATGTTTCGAGCTGGCTCGGTCCTCCTTGCAACCAGATTATTAAGAGACTTTTTGGGCGTTTTGTCCTTTGGACATCGGCTGCCATCGTCAAATGTTCTGCCAACAATGTTAACCATGCGGAACCAAAAGTTGCACCGGTGAGCAAGCTCAACAGTTTCCGACGACTGAATCGTTCGTAGCCAGCGCAAGCCATCGGATCGACCTTCAGAAGCTCTAGAGTTGAGTTTAGTCGGTTCATCGTTGTTATTTGCTCCGATTCGTCTGGCTACCTTGCGGGAGTCATCCTTCCCCGCGGGGAAGGTTGCTAATGATTCCATGAAAATTCCGTCGAATTCCATATCGCCCAGAAGATGTCACCCATGGCTCGATTGCGTGATTCTCCCTTTTTGCCTGCCAGGAAACCAGTGAAGACATCTAATTCCGCTTGCAGTGGAACCCGATTGAGAGTGGAAAGAAAGGCCAGTTCAACGGCTTTCTTATCATTCTTGACCAAGGAGCCGATCCGTGTCGGCGCGTTCATGACTAGGTCGACACCGGTCCTTTGCTCTACGATCTTTCCATTCATCATGATCAACCGCTGGGGGATCGTCACTGCGTCCGATTGAAATTCGTCCTCTCCTCGATCCCCGAATAGCCTCATGAATTCGATCGTTTCACCGAAGACCTCCAAGCGGGTAACGATGGAACTGGTGTTGTTGATCGTCGTTAATCGGTTGGATTGAAAAATGCCGGAAACGACTTGGTCAGGGCGCATCTGCGACAAGGGGAAAACTGCCCAAAGTTGTTCATGCCCCTCGGTGATCTCGAAATCAGCCTTGCTATCCCGCTGAAAAGCATCGCATTCAACGATCAAGCGAACTAAGCGTCGTATGTCGAATCCATGTTTTCGAAAATCGTCGGCCAGAGTATCCAGTGCCTCTGGAACCTCGCCATTCAACGGAATATTATCGACAGGTTCCACCAGCGGGCGTGCAAACATCAAAGCCCAGACTCGATTGACCACCGCTCGGGCAAAAGCTCGGTTTTCGACATGCGTAACCCAAGTAGCTAGGCGATCTCGAGGCTTGCCTGTGCTGGGCAATAACTCGGTAGCAAAGGGAACCTCCGGAAGGACCTCCCTCGCCTCGGCCTCTCCGAGGAATTCAAAATGATACCCCTTGCCATCGTCGATAATTCCACGAAAAAGCAATTTAGGAAGGGTTGTCCCTGCGTAGAACGCTGCGAACTCGTGAAAATTTTCTTGGGTGCCAAGCATCGGTTCGTCCGACGTACCAAAATGAATGTTCCCTAAATAATCGTTGTGGCATTGCAGACAGTCCATGCGTTGGGCTAAGAAGGCGCGACTGGTTCGCCCTGCCAGTCGAATAGGATCGGCTCGTCGCAGATCGGTCTCGTCCATCGCAGCTGTCACGAAGTTAACAGGGGGAGTATCGGTCCATAGCCCCTCGGCGCTGATCATGGAGCGAACGAGTTGGTCGTAGCCTTTGCCTTCGTGAAAACCGTCTGCTAACCAACGATTGAATTTCCAACGCCGAAAGAGAAGGAACGGGCCGTCGCTGGTCCCCACAAAGGCTCTTGAGAAACGTTGCGCAAAATAGTCCGCCCAGCGTCGGTCTCTGAGCAAGTAGCTAGTCCACCAACGAATTTGATCTCCCTCGCGAATCGCTTGAAAAGCACGCACCTCTTCCAGAGACATGCCGCTCCCGACCAATGCTAAAGAGATTCGCCTTGCGATTTGCAAATTGCTCGCTCGTGGAGCAAGCTCCTCTTCGGGGATTCCGATCGAATTCGTGGAAACCACTCGAAGAAGTTGCCCATTGAGTTGGGCCAGCGTTTTCTGGAAATCATCCCGCTGGTAAACCGGGGAAAATGACTTGGGAGCTTGCAGCTTAGGGCGAGTGCGCAAGGTACTGCCGATCATTCCTACAGCCATGAGGAGCAGGCAAGGAATCAGCAGTGGTTTAAGAAATCGATTGGATTTCATATCGCATTCCCTTATTGGCAAAAGGTCCAAATGAATTCGTTGGGGTGAAGTGGAATTTGCCAGGAATTGAAAACAACTTCGAATGGGTTTCTAGGCGATCAGCAGATGGATTTTTACCATTTCCTTACGTGGCCCGGGCGTCCCGCCCGGAGTCGCAAAGACTGTTCCGGGCGAGACGCCCGAGCCACGCTGGTCGTTTGATATCTGCCGCTCGCCTTACGTTACAATGATAAGCCGAGCAGGTCGTCGAGGCTAGTTAGAGTGTCCGCAGGCACAAACCCGACGCCAGTCCAGGCGTTGTCTGTCATCAGAGGCATTTGATGGATGCGTTGTTTCACAGAATGAATTCTGTTCCACATCAAGCGGCGGAAGAACCAGACGACGGCGTTGGCGAATGCATCCGTTTATGGGCTATGAAGGTTGGGTGGTGCGTTGGTCGCCTTTGGGACTTGATGAGTTTACTTGTGTTGCTGTCCGTTTTTTCTGCGATTCCAGTCGTTCAGTTCGCTGCCCTTGGATACATACTCCGAGGAGCGGGCAACCTAGCCAGTGGGCGAGTTTGGCCAGCTGCGTTACCTGGCCTCTCCATTGCTGGTCGGTTTGGTATGTTTGCTACATTGGCATCAGTGGCTTGGTTGCCGGTTTGGTTGATTGCAGACTTGGCATACTCAGCTCAACTTTTAGAACCTGGATCGCGCGCCGCGGCCGCTTGGCGGTTTGTTGCTTTCTGCGCGTCTGGAGGTTGGGTGGTCTATGTTACTTGGTGCGCAGTGCGCGGTGGCCGTTGGTGGCACTTTCTATGGCCTGCTCCCATTCTATTTATTCAGCGTGTGTGGCGGCCGTCGACTTGGAGCGATGCTTCGGAACGCTTGTATCAATGGATTACATCTCTTCAATTCCCAACCCTATGGTGGCTTGGCGCTCGTGCAACAGCTGGGGCCCTTCTCTGGACTGCACTCCCCGTGACCATGATGATCATCGGCCAGCGCGTTTCGGCTCCCGGGGTTGGGCTAATCGGATTGATAGGGGCGTTGCTGATGATGGGCGTTTTCCTTTACTTGCCCTTTCTCCAGATTCAGTTGGCGATCACCAATCGCTTTTTGGCGATGTTCGACGTTGTGAAGGTTCGGAAAGAATTTCGTTTCGCCCCGCTGGCATACGCTTTGGGGCTTATGGCACTGGGGCTTCTTTCCATACCACTTTACCTGTTGCGGATTGAAATGCCCCCGCGCGAGTTGCAATGGATGATCAGCTTGGTGTTCGTACTCTTTAGTTTGCCATGCAAATTAGTCTTGGGAGTAGCTATAGGATACGGCCTGCGGAGACGAGCAATCCTTCAGGGAAAGCCACGGCATTGGACCTTTCGCTGGACCGGTCGGTTGCTGGGGGTGGCGAGCGCTCTGATCTATGTCGGTGCACTCTACTTCGGTCAGCTCATCGCGAATCAAGGAGCCTTGGGGATGTATTTTCAACACGCTTTTTTGACTCCCGCACCGATGTAGGCCAAGCAGGCTAGGCCGGGTGTGAGGCCACTTCACACACCCTACGACTACGACTGCGAACCCATTCGAAACAGGGAAGCTATTTCGGGACAGTTCTTAAAATGATTCGGTTGTGACGTTTGTAGGGGCCAAAAACCAGAGGGAATTCCAGCGAATTCGGTTTTCTTCATGAGGATGTAACCTAGCTTTACGTGTTCCTCAACTGGACGAGGGACGTGAAGAGATATTTCATACCTCGTATTCCTTGAGATAACCGATGGGAAACGCTTTCGGCTTTCCTGCCAGTACGACCAACCAAGCTGCGGATAACAATCCTGATGCTGCTAAGAACTCCAGTTTCGCCCAACTCGATGGGGATGAGCTCGAAGCACATATGGGGGTGTTCCGCTATGGAGCCTTCGACTTAACTGACGCAGTTCGCCCAAGCTATGATCTGCAGATCGTGCCTCGCCAAGGGTTTCGACACGATTCCTATGTCGACCCCAAGACGAACAACAAAGTCCCCGTCGTGATGGCAGCTGCCTCTCGCGAACGACTGTTCGAATTGTTTGTCGATCTAATCGATTGCTTGGGAGATGAACTTGATGTCGTCCTCGAAACGAGCCACTATGTCAACGGTGGAGCTCATCAAGACTTCTATCGAGAACATATCGATCTCCCGGTTTTGAAGAGCATCCTCTATGACTTCGAAGAGATGCTGCTCAACGATGGGTGCACCGGAATCGCGGTTCTGAATCCCCATCGTCAACAAGAGATTCAGTTCGATGAACATAAAATGCTCCTCTGCTACGGTGCTCCTCTGGAACCCTTTAAACAAGTTCTGATCGCGCACGACGTCTATCCAGACGAGAAGATTCGCTTCATATCCGAAGCGGAGCACGTGCACAGCAGCACCGATCAATTGTCTAAGGAGTTTTATCGACTCCAAACAGCACTCGGCATCGACGACGGTATCAAGGCTTAGCCCCCATGTAGAACGGAATTTATTCCGTTAAACAACGTCTCCAATCAAAGCCGCCGTCAACGCTGTGAGCCGACCTCTACCTCAGGGGTGTTCAAGTGCCCCGTTGGCGCTAAGAGCCTCTCGCTACCATTAGGGGCTGAGATAGAGACCGCGACCACTTCACACACCCTAACACTCAATTCCCTCCAACGAATTCATGCTGGGCATCTCGGTGTTCCAAGTTCTTGACCAGCCAACTTCCATTTTGTTCTTCGAGGTCGAGTTTGACCCAGCGAGGAGATTTGCCGGAGAAGGTTCCGAAGTCGGCGTCTACGAAAACGTTCATACGAACCTCGGCCGTTTTGGCGGCCTTGCTGGGATGGACTTCGATCGCGTGGATGCGAGAGATCCGAGCTTCGCGAAATTGAAGCCTCGGCAAGAGGATGAGAACATCTTGAACGGTTGAGGTCGCATGGGGGTGAACTCGCTTTTCAACTTCTGCAAACCGATTGTTCTGTAAATCTGCCGCACAGGCTGTCAGCATTTCCCCGATCACTTCACGATCGGTTTTGACGTAGACGTTCAGGCATACCAAGAGAATCGCAACGAGGGTCAGTAGGATTGCCGCGTTTCTCGCGAGCGGTTGCCCCGATTGGGTCCAGCCGATCCAGGCTATGATGGAAACGATGAGCCCGATCCCTCCCACGAGATAAGGGTTCTCAAACAGGATCTCTGACATAAATACTTTCTAAATTTTATCGATGCTCTGTTCGCCATGACGCGAGCTCTGACCTACCGTTGTCTACTCGAAAATCGGTTTGCGAATTTCGTGTGTCCCACCCATTCGATCATAAACCAATCAAACACCTTTCGCTATGCTCGAGACAATACGACGATACTGGATTGGATTGCTTCTCCTCACGATGATCGGAATTCATGCGAGCATCGTGGGGTTGATTCGTTATCAAGCCTCCCTAGCTAAACTCGATGCCTCTTGCGAAGTCGAGCTGGGAACGTACCTGGGGTACCAAGCGGGTCGACCTGCACCGATTTCAATGCGGCTCCATGGCATTGTTCCGATCAACCATCGATTGAAGAGTCGGCAATTGATCGAGCTGAATCAAGCCCAAGTCCGACAAGCACTCGAAGAACACCTGCGCCAAATCGATTCGAAACTTCTGACGGATCCTTACCTAACCGACCTCAAGCTCCAGCTGCTCGACGTCTTGATGCAGACCCTTGGCAGCACCTCGATCGAGGACTTGGTTATCACCGAGGTGCACGAACCGAAAGATGGAGTCAACATCGAGTTCGTCTCCCGAGGAGAAGCGAGAACCCCACGTCGGGTCGTTTCGCTACAACATGAAGAAGCGAAGAGAGCTTCCCACCACGACGACGAGGAAGAGAGCCATTCCTCTGACCACGCTTCCAGCCATTCCTCGCATGCCAAGCCATCGGGTGGGCATCATTAAGAGGGATCGAAGTGCTCGTAACAAAAACCTCATCGGAAACGTTCCTGGGAAATTGAACGTTTCTTGTCCGAGCGGGGCTTGTCCCCGTCGGACACCGCTTTGGCGCCCTAGCACGCGTTGCGCTTTAGACTATCTGCTCCCCTCGCCCCGCTTCGGGGAGAGGGGCCGGGGGTGGGCTGGTATAAATCCCTAAGCTGCTGCTGGTACTGGTGTTGCGCTTTTCGTC
>CAYMXM010000240.1:0-7514 GCA_964394065.1 uncultured Pirellula sp.
GCGTAAGCGAGGGACAGCGTCGCGAGTGCACGTAGCCCTTGTTGGGAGTAACTCAGGTGCCGGGTGGCACGTCCCTGAGGCACAAAGGGCGTGCTGTGAGACCTGGGATGGATGTCTGGCTGCCAGCGCTATCCCTCGCTTACGCCACGGGTTGTGATTTCGAGCTCTCTTCTATATCAACGGGCAGACATCGAACCAATTTCTTCCTTCGGATTCCATCCATTCGGAGCATTGGATCGGGCCCCAGAGGCCGGGTTCGTAGGTGTGCAGAGTCGGGGCGGCGGGGCTTTGCCAAGCAGCGATGATCGGGTCGATGATGCGCCACGCTTGCTCCACTTCGTCTCCCCGTGCAAAGAGGCCAGGATCGCCGTTGATCGCATCGAGGAGGAGTCGCTGATACGCATCGGGCAACTCTTTGCCGTTCGAATCAAATCGAAAGTCGAGTTCGCTCAATCGTATCTTCATGTCCGAATCGGGAACCTTCGACTGGAAGAGCAACTGCATTCCTTCGGCTGGTTGAATCTGAATCACCAACTTGTTCCGCTCGGGACGATAGGACTTGGATTCGCCGAAGAGCATGTGGGGGGGCTCGCGGAACTGAATAACGATCTGAGTCGTTCTGCACGACATCGCTTTACCACTTCGCAAATAGAAGGGAACACCCCTCCATCGCCAATTGTCGATGTAGAGTTTGAGGGCTGCGAAGGTCTCGGTCTGACTCCCCTCGGGGATCCCCTCTTCGTTCCCATAGCCGTCGTACTGCCCTCGTATCCCGTTCTGCGCGAAGTCGCTCCCTTTGTAGGGGCGAACGGCCTGCAGAACCTTCACCTTTTCATCCCGCACAAACTCACCCGTGTACCGAACGGGCGCTTCCATCGCTGTCACCATCATCAGTTGAAAGAGATGGTTCTGGAACATATCGCGCAGGACGCCCGCCTTGTCGTAGTATCCGCCGCGCCGTCCGACCTTTACCTCTTCCGCTACGGTGATCTGCACGTGATCGATGTAGTTCCGGTTCCAGAGTGGTTCGAAGATCGTGTTGCTGAAACGAAGGACCAGCATGTTTTGAACGGTCTCTTTCCCGAGATAGTGATCGATCCGATAGATCTGATCCTCGCGAAAGGATTTGTGAATCGAGTTGTTCAAAAATTGCGCGGAGGCTAGGTCGGTTCCGAACGGTTTTTCGATGACGACCCGCCTCTTCCCGTTCTCTTCGGTATTCAACCCGGCGAGACCAAGCTGTTCGATGGCCTGGGGATAGAGTTGAGGCATCGTCGAAAGGTAGTAGACCCGATCGGTCTTCTTCCCTTCCTCGATCTGGTCCAGAAAGGCTTTCAGCCTCCCGAAGTCCTCTAGATTGCCGATATCCCCCGGTTGGTAATAGATGTTCTCGGCAAAAGCCTTCCAGGACTCCGGTTTGAAATCGGCCTTCGTGAACTTCTCGGTCGACTCGGCCAATTCCGAACGCCAGTCCTCGGAACTGAACGGACTCCGCGCAACACCTACGATTCGCGTCGGCTTGGGGAGTCGATCGCGCAGGAATTGTCGGTAAAGAGCAGGGATCAACTTGCGACTGGTAAGATCCCCAGACGCACCGAAAATGACCATCGTGTGAGACATGATTGCTGCTCGTGCGTTAGGCTACTCAAGCCCTGGGATATGATACTGCCGGAACTGGAGTCGCTCGAAAATACTGGCGCGATACGATTCAATCGATCCACTGTTTTCTCGCGTCACGAGGGTACCGACCGATTCCTTGGGTGAGCGTTGGAACGTTGCTAGCAACTCATCCGTGCTCGGACTCGTTTCCAAAACCTTCACGACGTAGTAGACGGAGCGGCGTTCGTCGGGAGCGACCACCGCTTCACCCGGCTGCGCGTTGAAAACCGTATCCATGAAGGACATGTCGACGGGTTGGAGCGAATCGATACTGTTAACTTCCCGCTCCCCTCGCCCCCCGTTGAACCGCAGGAGCATGAGATACATCTGATTGATCGCCGTGAACGGAGCGGGTTCGACAACGAATTTCTTTTCTTCGTCTGTGGTGAGGACGTCCTCCAACTTGCCACTCCCGACCTTACTGGCAATATCTCGCGCTTTGGTCTCGGCCAGTTTTTGGGCTTCCTGCAACTTCCATACGGCCAAGACCTCCTCTTTGACCGACTCAAAGCTCGGTGTTTGAGGCTGTTCCAGTTCGGTCTTCCAGAAGACGTAGAAAACGATTTCTCCACCGATCTGGTCGGTCGCGGTAAGGGGGGTGAAGCGTTCCCCGAGCCCCCTGACATTGTCGACGATCGCCGGAGTTCCGGTCGGTTCTTGCCCCATCTCGACGTTTCTAAGATTCAGTATCGACCGACCTATCGGAGCGAGTTGGATCGAGAGAGCATCGACCGTTCCCGTGGTACCGTAGTCGAGCTCGAATTCTTTTGCCAAATCAGCGATATTCGGCTTCGTCGGCTCTTCGGTCTTCGGTGCACCTGGTTGCTTCGTCAAGCTCTCGTAAGTCAAGAGTTCCGATTGATAGATGCGCATTGCGCTGTAGACGTTCTCGATCCGTTCGTCCGCGATCTTGACCGCAGCCTCCAGCGCCAGATCCCTAGCGATTTGATCCTTGACCTCGTCGAAGGTCTGAGTCCGCATCGGAGCTGGGGGTGGTGGGAGGGGAATATCGGGAGGAAGGGGAGGGAGCGCGTCTCCTAAAGAGAGCGTTGCCGAAGGGGCATCGGTCGCTGGAGTTTCCGGCGCTGGAGTTTCCGCGGGCGGGTTCTCTGCTGGTGGATTCTCTGCTGGTGGCTCTTGGGAAGGACGGTCTGTTTCCTTCGGCTCCGCAGGTGGTGTTTCCTCTTTGGTTTCCGGTGCGTCTGCCGGTTTAGTTTCTTCGTCTTGATAGGAAACTAGCCGAACCGAACGGTCTTCAGGGACGAGCTTGCTCTGCGAGTCGGGAGCAGGACTCTCAGGTTGCGGAGTTTCTGGTTGCGGAGTTTCTGGTTGCGGAGTTTCTGGTTGCGGAGTTTCTGGTTTAGGGGTTTCCGGTTGTGGGGGATTCTTCTCTCCCTCGGAAGGTTTGTTTTCGTCTTCCGATTTTTTGTCCGCAGCTTCGGCGTCGGTGGTTTCTGCGGGAGCGGTTTCCGCCGGCGCAGCGGCTTCTTCTTTCCCTTCGGCAGGAGCTGCTTCCTCGGGCTTCGTCTCGATTGGAACACGGAACTCGTTTTGAAGGACTCGAGTTTCGTATGCGTTTCGGAGCGTTTCTTCGCTCAGTTTCGCGATCTCAGCTGCGACCAGTTTCTCCACTTCGATCGAAGCGAACTCGATATTGGCGGTGGCTGGTTTCATGAAGGCGGGTTGAGTATCGGGCATCCCCTCGTGACGCACGATCTGCTTCCCTTCGTCGTAGAGCCTGCGGAGTTCGGTATCGCTCGGTGTGCTCGTGACACTTTCGAGCTGATCGCGAACGTTAACCGGATAGGCTTGAATCTTGGCGCGCCTCGCCGTTTTCAAATACTCTCGCCAGTTCTTGCTCGGTGTCGTCAGAATCGGATATCCGACCGTTCTCGAATCTCGGATGTCGGCGAATGCGAGGCTGGAGCTGGTCAGACGGCGAAGTTCTTGGTAGGTAAGTTCTTCTCGGAGGACGCGAGAGAAGAGGGGCATGGTCAAGCGTCGATCGGTCGATTTGACCATCAGTTCCTGGATATCTTTCCCGCTCATTCTTCCGTCGACGAATCGCTGCAGGAAGAGGGTGACCGCAGAATCATCGAAGCGAATCCCCAGGCGTTGGGCTTCCGTGTTGAGAAGGTGTCTTTCGACGATAAAGCCGGGGTTCGTCGACGGAGAAACACCGACGGTACTCAGGTCGGGAGAGAATCCTGGGACTCCAGGCATCCCTCCTTTGGCTATCACCTTCGAAGCGAGTTCCCGCAAAAATCGGTTGACCAAACCGAGATCGTTCTGATCTCGTTGCAATTGTGCAAAACGCAGGGAACCGCCGTTCCAGGAAGCAACGACGGGATTGGGGCCTTGATCTCCTCCTCGCATTTCGAGCATAGGAGCGATCACGAAAGCGACAACAGCGATAAACACAGCCCCTGCCATCCATAGCCGCTGGTTCTTCCTAAAAATTTCGAATGGACTTGCCATACCCGTCAATATCCTTTGCTTTGCTCCTAAACCGGCATCTGCTCCAACGTTTTCGCAGAGTCCGCAGGATTGTAGGGTTTCCACCGGCTGATGCAATTGCACTGCAAACAATCGCGGGGGGCTTGACAAACACCCCCTGTTCTGACCAAAACCCGTTTGGCGACCGAAAAACGAGGAGGATATATTGTCTGCCTCCCTGGTTTCGTCGTTTCTTGGAACTCCGGCCGCAGGAATACTCGGATTACTTATGGGTGAAAAAAAGTCGCTCGTCATCGTCGAATCCCCCGCCAAGGCGAAAACGATCTCTAAATACCTGGGGAGTGGTTTCCAAGTGGAAGCCTCCATCGGGCACATTCGGGATCTCCCCGGTGGGGCGAAGGAGGTTCCTGCGGAGTTCAAATCGCAGCCCTGGGCATCTCTCGGCGTCAACGTAGACGAAGGCTTTCAGCCCCTCTACGTGATTCCCGCCGACAAAAAGAAACATATTTCCCACTTAAAGTCCGCTCTGAAGGATGCCAAAGACCTCTATCTGGCGACGGACGAAGACCGGGAAGGAGAGGCGATTTCCTGGCATTTGAAGGAAGTCCTCAACCCGAAAGTTCCCGTTCACCGGATGGTGTTCCATGAAATCACCAAGGAAGCGATCCAGAGCGCTTTGAAGTCGACTCGGACGATCGACGAAGGGCTCGTCAAAGCCCAGGAGACTCGCCGAATCCTCGACCGACTCTATGGCTACGACGTTTCCCCACTCCTTTGGAAAAAAGTTCGCCCCAAACTATCGGCCGGCCGGGTTCAGAGCGTCGCGGTCCGTTTGATCGTCGAACGGGAACGGGACCGGATGGCGTTCCGGTCCGCAACCTATTTCGACCTCGATGCTGAGCTTCAAACCGATTCCAAAGAAAAGTTCAACGCCACTCTCGTAAGCGTCGCGGGGCGGAAGGTTCCGAGCGGTAAGGACTTCGACTCGGCGACCGGGAAGCTCAAAGACCCGAATCTCCTCCTCCTCGACCAAGGGGCAGCGGAGGCGTTGCAAAGCCGCTTGCAGGGAGCCAAATTCGAGGTCGTGAACATTGAGGTAAAGCCTTATACCGAGCGTCCCAAGGCTCCCTTCACGACCAGCACGATGCAGCAGGAGGCGAATCGAAAGCTCGGGCTTACCGCCAAGGATACGATGCGTTTGGCGCAGAGTTTGTACGAAAACGGGTACATCACTTACATGCGTACCGACTCGACGACTCTCTCGAAGGAAGCGGTTGGAGCTGCGCGAGAGTTGGTCCGCTCCCAATACGGGGAGAAATTCCTCTACCCGAGCGAGCGAACTTACGCGACGAAAGTCAAAAACGCTCAAGAGGCTCACGAAGCGATTCGTCCCGCAGGGCATCCGTTCCAACTCCCCGAAACCTTGCGGCGGGAACTGAGCTACGATCAGTTCCGCCTCTTCGAGTTGATTTGGAAGCGAACGGTTGCCTCGCAGATGGCGGACGCTCGCAAACGTCGTGTCGTCGTCACGATTTCGGCAGATGACGCTATTTTTCAAGCGACGGGGACCTCGATCGAATTCGAAGGTTTTCTCCGGGCCTACGTCGAGGGGAGCGATGATCCTGCTGCCGAGCTGGCTGAAAAGGAACGGTTGCTTCCGCAGATGGAGATTCGGGACCTGTTGAAACTGCTGCAGCTCGAATCGATTTCTCACACGACTCAGCCACCAGCCCGATTCACGGAGGCTTCCCTTACCCAAGCCCTCGAAGAGCGAGGAATCGGTCGTCCGAGTACCTATGCTTCGATCATCGATACGATCCTGCGCCGAGATTACGTCTTTAAGAAGGGGAATGCACTCGTTCCGAGTTGGACAGCCTTTGCGGTGATCCGATTGATGGAGGAGCATTTCACTTCGTTGGTGGACTATCAATTCACTGCCGAGATGGAGGATTACCTCGATCAGATCAGCCGGAACGAGCGGGAGAACCTAGCCTTCCTGCAAGAGTTCTATTTTGGCAATGACCAGGTGGAAGAGAACTTTGCACCGGGGGGAGTAGGCCTCAAGCCGCTGTTGGAGCAGAAGGTCGCGGAGATCGATCCACGATCGGCCTGCTCCTATCCGTTGGCGAGCGACGATCCTGAGCGAGAACCGGTGACGGTTCGAGTCGGCAGGTACGGGCCTTATGTGGAGCGAGGTGAACAGCGAGCCAGCCTGCCCGATGATTTGCCACCCGATGAATTGACATTCCAGAAAGCGGAAGAGCTGCTGGAAAAGCAACAGCTCGGGGAAGAACCACTCGGAATTCATCCCGAGACGCAAAAACCGATCTATGTCAAACAAGGTCGATTCGGCCCCTATGTCCAGATGGGTGGAGCGGAGGACGAAGAGAAGAAGAATGCTTCCCTTCTGCGCGGCATGTCGGTAGAGGCGCTCGATCTTGAGACGGCGATCAAGCTTCTTTCGTTGCCTCGTACTCTGGGACCTCATCCCGAGGATGGCGAGGCGGTGATCGCCACGCAAGGACGTTTCGGTCCGTTTCTCAAGCATGGTACCAACTCACGCTCTCTTCCTGCCAACCTAAGCTTGTTGGAAATCACCTTGGACGAAGCGTTGGAGATCTTGAAGCAGCCGAAAGCTGCCGGGCGTGGTCGAGCGGCTGCAACACCTCTCAAGGTCTTCGACGAATCCCCCGTGACGGGGAGTAAGGTGGAGTTACGAGATGGTCGTTATGGACTCTACGTCACCGACGGAGAAACAAATGCCTCCCTTCCAAAGGACGCGAGCGGAGAGGAATTAACCTTCGAGCAAGCTCTCGCACTACTCGCCGCCCGTGCCGCCGCAGGTGGGACGAAGAAGAAATCGTCGAAGAAGAAAGCTGCAAAGAAGGCGACCAAGAAGAAGGCTGCTAAGAAGAAAACCGCGACGAAGAAGAAAGCTACGAAAAAGTCGTAAGGGGAAAAGCAATAATAGGCGGTAGGGCGCAAGCCCTCCGGTAACGCATCGGTGTTGAGGGAGCGGACGCGAAGCGTTCACCCATCACAACCCGACGCGTTAGCGAGGGACTGCGTCGCGAGTGCACGTAGCCCCTGTTGGGATTCTCAGGCGTCGGGTGGCACGCTCAGAGCGAAGCGATGGGCGTGGTTTTGAATCGCGTAGCGATGGCAGCATTTAGCCGTGGGCGTCAGCCCACGGTTGCCCGGTCCACATGGTTTTGAGCCGCGAATGCGGCGGCAGCATCGAACCCATTCGAAGGTGCTGCCGCCGCATTCGCGTCCTAGCACGCGCAGCGCATTAAGAATCTGCTCCCCTCGCCCCGCTTCGGGGAGAGGGGTCGGGGGTGAGGGGTAGGAGTGCGAGAAACAATGGCCGAGTTCCTCCCCATTCCAATGAACACACT
>CAYMXM010000241.1:0-7513 GCA_964394065.1 uncultured Pirellula sp.
CCTCGCTTACGCCACGGGTTGTGATGGGGGGACGCTTCGCGTCCACCCCTTAGCTCCGATGCGTCAGACCAGCCTCTCGCCGCATGAGGGGGGCTTTGAGAGCCCTGAATATGGGGCCGGCTCACCGAGTTGGTAGGGGCGTTGATTGGAAGAGTTGTTTAACGGAATGAATTCCGTTCTACATTGGGGGGGCTCCCCAATTTTTGTTAGAATGTTCTCCTCTCCTTTAACTATCCTCTATCTGGTTTTTCTTTCTATGAGTATCCATCCAGCATTCATCAAACGACCCATCTCATTCCTCCTAAGCGCGCTGATCGTCATCCCGCTTTTGGTCTCCACCAAACTTCACGCTCAAAACAACGCAGCAGCACCCAACAATTACGACGTCGTTATCTACGGTGGAACCTCGGCTGGGATCGCGGCTGCGGTGCAAGCCAAACGGATGGGGAAATCGGTCGTGGTCATCGAACCGACCCAACGGGTCGGTGGACTGACGACCGGTGGACTCGGGCAAACCGATATCGGCAATAAAGCCGCAGTCGGCGGAATCGCTCGTGAGTTCTATCGCGATGTGAAAACCTACTACCAAAAGCCGGAGGCTTGGAAGTGGCAAGCCAAAGAGGAGTATCAATCCGAAGGGCAATCTCGATCTTCAGCTAACGAAGAGACGATGTGGACCTTTGAACCACACGTTGCACTGAAGATCTATCAAGATTGGATACAACGAAACGCTATTCCCGTCGTGTACGGCGAACGATTGGATCGCGGAAAAGGAGTTGCGATGACTCGGTCGATCCCGTGGCGCATCCTCAGGATTCAAATGGAGTCGGGGAAGGCATTCACGGGGCGGGTCTTTATCGATGCCACCTATGAAGGTGACTTGATGGCAGCCGCGAACGTCGACTACATAGTCGGGCGCGAACCGAATGCGAAGTACGATGAAACGCTCAGCGGTGTACAAACAGCGCGCGCGATCCATCACCAATTCGTCGATGGCGTCGATCCCTACGTCGTCGCGGGAAACCCTTCGAGTGGCTTGCTCCCATTCGTCGAATCGGAACCACCCCTTCCCGATGGATCTGGGGATAAACGCTTACAAGCCTACTGCTTTCGAATGTGCATGACAGACCACCCCGAAAACCGTATTCCGTTCCACAAACCCGAGGGATACATCGAACAATGGTACGAACTCCTTCTTAGAAACTTTGAGGCCGGCGAGAAACGAACCCCTCTTTCCATCGGTCGGATGCCAAATCGAAAAACGGATACTAACAACAACTTTGGTTTCTCGACCGATTTCATCGGACAGAACTACGACTACCCGGAAGCGACTTACGAACAACGAAAAAAAATCGCCGCACGCCACTTGCTCTACCAGCAAGGACTGATGTGGACGCTGGCCAACCACCCACGCATTCCCGAACATATCCGGGAGGCCGTCTCGAAATGGGGAATGTGCAAAGATGAGTTCAACGAAGGGAACGGATGGCAAGAACAGCTTTATATTCGCGAGGCCCGCCGGATGATCAGCGACTATGTCATGACCCAACATCATTGCCAAGGAAGAGAGACAGCGACCGTACCTATCGGAATGGCAGCTTACACGATGGATTCGCACCACGTTCAGCGCCACCTAAGCCCAGATGGAAAGGTTCGGAACGAAGGAGACGTCCAGGTCGGCGGTTTTGCTCCCTACCCGATCGACTATCGTTCGATCGTTCCGCAAGAGAAGCAATGCAGCAATCTCCTTGTCCCGATCTGCTTGTCTGCAAGCCACATGGCGTTTGGATCCATCCGGATGGAACCAGTCTTCATGGTGTTGGGACAATCGGCGGCAACCGCTGCGGCTCAGTCCATCGATCAGAACGTTTCGGTTCAGAACATCGATACCGTGAAGCTCAACGAACGACTCCTCGCCGACAAACAAGTTCTCGAATGGACAGGACCGAGGCCAGCTCCTCGCCCCGTCGGATTGGAGCCCGGCAAGCTTCCCGGGATCGTCATCGACGATCTGAATGCGAAACGAACGGGATTCGACTCGATGGGAACGACGGTGGGACCCTTTGTCGGAACGTTCTATCGCCACGATGCAAACGTTGAGAAGGGGCATCAAACCATTCAGTTCGATATCAAACTGGACAAGTCGGGAACGTACGAAGTTCGCTTAGCCTACAGCCCGTTCAACAACCGCGCGACCAACGTTCCTGTGAAGATTCGGCATGCCCAAGGCGAATCGCTTGTGACGGTGAACCAGCAGAAGCCGGCCTCGATCGACAAGCTCTTCGAACCTCTCGGAAAATTTTCATTCGAAGCTGGTAAAGAATACTCGGTAGAAGTCTCCAACGCAGGTACCGACGGCTTCGTCATCGCAGACGCAATTCAAGTCGTTGCGGCGGAGTAGGGTGTGTGAAGTGGCCGCTGTTTCTGGTTCAGATCGAGATGGCGAGTCAATCCTCGCTTCACGCATCGGTGGTAAGAGGGCGGACGCGAAGCGTCCCCCCATCACAACCCGTGGCGTAAGCGAGGGACAGCGCTGGCAACCAGGCATCCATCCCAGGTCTCACAGCACGCCTTCGTGCCTCATGGAGGTGCCACCCGGCGCCTGAGATGTTCCCGACAAGGTCTACGTACACTCGCGACGCTGTCCCTCGCTAACGCGTCGGGTTGTGATTTTCGGGCTACGAAGCAGCCTCTTGTCACCTGAGTGGGACTTCAATAGCCCTGAGTTGGTGACAGGCTCACCGCGCTACAAGGGGCGTTGATTGGAAGTGTTGTTTAACGGAATAAATTCCGTTCTACATTGGGGGGCGGCCTATAAATTCTACTTGCTCTTTTGTTATCGGGTGGCGGAGGGCGATTTTGTGGGAGTGTAGTCCCATCGGTTCTCTCATCTTGATCTCGTCGGGTTGTGGGAGGCTCTCCCCTCCCGGAAGATAGAGGGGATCGTTGACTACCGGGAAGCCTAGCGCTGCCGCATGCAAACGGATTTGATGCGTCCGGCCTGTGATCAAACGCGCCTCTAACAACGTCGTTTCACCCCGCCGCTCTACGACCGCAAAGCGAGTCTCTGCATGTTGCCCTTCCTCGGAGATGCGTCTTCCACCATTCTGAAGAGTCTCACTTGAGATGGCCAACGTACAGTCATACGAGTCCCAGCTCGGATTCCCCTCGACGAGGACTTGATAGGTTTTCTCCACCGTCCCGGCTGCAAACTGATTTTGCAGATCTTTGGAGTATTTATACTTCCGAGCGAAGACGACCAAACCTGTTGTGTTCATGTCCAAACGGTGGCAAGGTCGAAGCTTTTCTGGATGGTAGGCTTCATGCAAAATCGCGAGGAGCGTATTGCGGTTGAAACGCCCCGAGGGGTGGACTGGAAGAGGGGCTCCTTTGCTGATCACCACCATCGCTTCATCTTCATAGACCAAGTCGATCGCTGCCGAGACAGGTGGTTCCAGGTAATCAGGCATCACGTGCAAATAGCGAGCTCCTTCTTGAACAACTTCCTGCGCCGAAGCGGCAGCGAGTCCGCGCCGAGGGGATTGAATCAGTCCCTTCGAAATAGCCTCAAGCCAAGCCTCCCGTCCGTAACCAGGCATCGTTTCGGTCAACGCATCGATAAGGCTCTTCCCTGCGACTCGCTGAGGAATCGAAATCCAGCGCTGGTTCTCATAAGGAGTCGATCCCCTTTGCTCTCCAGCGATCTGTCGAATGGTAGCTTGCCGAATCTCTTTTAACTCTTCGTCCGATTGGTAGCAGTACGGACAAGACTTCGTAACAACATACTTCTCCGACTGAAGATCCTCCGGAGTGAGAACGTGCTTGCAGGCGTAGCATTCGTACGAGTCGGCAGGTGTTAAGGCGGGATCGACGGCTACTCTTTGATCGAAGACGAAACAGGTGCCATCGTAGTGCGCTTGGTTGCATTCTTCGAAGTATTTGAGGATGCCCCCTTCGAGTTGATAGATCTGTTCGAACCCGAGCCCTTTCATATAGGGACCGATCTTCTCGCATCGAATCCCACCGGTGCAAAACATGACGACTGGATTCTTTTTCACTTCGTCAGGAAGAGCGGCAGCGGCGTCGGGAAAATCGCGAAAGGTTTTCAATCGAAGATCGATCGCATTCTGAAAGGTACCGAGATCGGTTTCGTAGTCGTTGCGCGTATCGAGCAACGTGACTGGACGCCCGTCATCGAGCCATTCCTTCAGTTCTTTCGGTGGAAGTTTTGGGGAGGCATCCTCGTATCGCTCCACCCGTTTTCTACCCTCGGGGGTATCGATTTCCAACTCTCCATCGACCCCAACGGGGATGATCTCACGTTTTACCTTCACCACCATTCGCTGGAAGGGTTGATAGTCGGTGATGCTTTCCTTTACGGCCAGATCGGCGAGTTGCGGATGGGAGTCTCGGACGAACTGAAGATAGGTATCCATCGATTCCCGATCTCCCGCGAGGAACATGTTGATCCCCTCCTGGCTGATCAGAATCGTTCCTCGCAGGTTCAACTCTCGCGTGATTCGCTGAAGCTCGGCGCGCCGCTCGGGAATATGGTCGAGCGAAAGATACTTGTAGGCGGCGATGTTGACGATGGTTGACATAACGAATTTAAGAAAACATCAAATGAAACAGACTCGGGCCACAACGTAGAACGGAATTCATTCCGTTAAACAACGCCTCCATCCAAAGCCCCTAGCAGCGCGGTGAGCCGGCCTCAAACTCAGGGCTCCTCAAACCCAAAGCTGGAGTCGGCCGTCCAGTCTGTCGGGGAGGGCTTTGTCGACCCAACGACGAATCTGGCTCTCGTTGTAGCGGGTGCTGAAGTGTCCGCAGATGACGACTTCGTTCTGAAAATCCTTCCGTCGAGCGACGATGTCATCTAAGTGGGTATGGCCATGTTTGTGAATCTTATCCTTCCGGTGATCTGGTGCTACGAAGGTCATTTCGGTGATGAGGATCTTAGCACGGTATAGATCGGGATTCGCATCGAGCGCTTCGGGGGAGGTGTCACCGGTGTACGCGACCAAGGGTATCCGGACTTCGTAGGTGACATCGGTCCCGGCTAGTTTGATATCCCGGATCTGATCCCCCGAAAGGTGGGTGAACTCCGGTTTAAGTTTGCGACGCCGATCCCAAACGATAAATCCGAGGGAAGGGATCGAGTGCTTTGTCGCAACGGTCGTCACCACCAGTTCGCGCGTCAGCTCGATCTCTTGATTGGGAGCCAGCGGGATCAATTCGCAAGGGAGTCGTCCTCGATCGAGCCGTGTGAACGACTTCAACATCGAATCGACTGCCGACGCCGCCGACTCGGGCAAGTAAACCGTCGGGCGATCCATTTTCATCATCCGCCGACGAGCCACGTAAGCTGGAAGGGCTGCGATATGATCAAGGTGCGTATGGGAGATAAAGTAACGAGGGAGGGCCATGTAATCCCAGGGCTGAGCGCCGAGATCGAATCCGATCTTGAGTTCGGCAATCCGCCAATAGGTTTGCACCGCTGCGCGCGAATAACCGTCGATCGTCAAATTACCATGTTGCATCCCCAAGGTGGGGGCGTTGTCGACCGAGCCAATCGTCTCTGCAAGTTGTGCATCGATCCCTTCCGAATTCTTCGTCGGTCGAACGCGATTGGTAGAAGGGGACTTCGAGGGACGAGGCTGCAAGGGGTCGGACACGAGCTAGAGAATAGATTAAGAGGGAACCGAAGCGCTGGTGGGCTCGCCGACGCGGATCGGAGTAGTTGAGGACTTGGAAACGCGCCAATCCATCAGCTGAAGTTCAACACGCTGCATGCCATTGAACTCATTGATGCTGGGTCTAAACGCGATATCGAAAGGACCGTTATGGAGATTGATGGGTTCGACCCATTCTCCTTGCCCGAACGCAATCGTTCGAATCATAGTACCGTACTGTTTGATTCTCGCTTGGAAATGTCGGTCCCCACTCCCCATCGTCTTGGCAGGTTCGTGCAGTTCGACTTGATTAGCGACGAAAATCGGACGAGGGTTCGAGGCGCCAAAGGGTGCGAGGCGTTCGATCCGATGCAACAACCCTAAACTGCTGATCTGCTTGAGGGTGACTTCCGCGTCGATATCCAAGATCGGTGTCGGTCGAACTCCCCCCATTCGGGTGGAGACTGCCTCCAAGAAGGCTTCTCGGAACGCGGGGAGGTTTTTCTCTTCGACCTTCAGTCCAGCCGCAGCGGCATGCCCTCCACAGCTCACGAGATAGTCGCGGCAATCTTGAAAGGTATCGTACAGATTGACAACACCTGCCGATCGGGCGGAACCGACACCCGGTTTTTGCCCGATCGGATCGAGACCGACGATGACGACGGGGCGATGGAATTTCTCAGCGAGGCGACTTGCTACGACTCCGATCACCCCAAGATGCCATCCGGCTCCGAAGAGCACAAGGGCCGAGTCGTTCTCGACATCGAACTGTTCTTTCGCTTGTTTGGTCGCCGCGAGGGTTACCGACCGTTCGAGAGATTCTCGATCGCTGTTCAGACGTTCCAGGTACTCCGCGAGGACTTTGGCTCGGTCGGGATCTTTCGTGGTGAGGAGTTCGACACCGAGTTGCGCTTGCCCAAGTCGTCCTGCTGCATTCAATCGGGGAGCGATGGTGAACGCGATATCTTCCGCAGTGAGAGTCGATTTCTTCTCGAGCCCTTTCAGTTGCAACAACGCTTTGAGACCGAGTGGGGCGTTTTGTTGCAAAAGTTTTAGTGCACTCCGAACGATGTTTCGATTTTCATCAAGGAGGGGAACGACATCGGCCACGGTTGCGATCGATGCGATGCAGGTCGCTTCTAAAAGAAAGTCACGATGGCCAGGAGTGACTTTCTTGTTGTCGGAAGCGAGTTGGCAAATGGCCCACGCGAGTTTGAACGCAACCCCACCACCGCACAACCCGTGGAATGGGTAGTCGAAACCAGGAAGGGCCGGATGAACGATCGCCATCGCATCGGGAAGGGTTGCTCCCAGTGTATGGTGATCGGTGACGATCAGTTCGAGCCCGAGGGATTTGCAATGTTCTGCTTCCGCGATCGAGCTGCAACCACAGTCGATCGAGACGATAAGGCGTCGTCCTCGTTGATGCAGTTTCGTCAGCGCGTCGCAACTCAGACCGTAGCTATCCTCCAGGCGATTCGGGATATAGTACTGAACATCCGCTTCCAGCAGCTTGAGGCAATTGTAGAGAATCGCCGTTCCGCACATCCCATCGGCGTCGTAATCACCGTAGAGAGTGATCGGAATCTTATCGAGGGCGGCGCGGAAGATTCTCTCTGCGGCAGCATCCATGTTCGGCAAGAGAGTCGGATCGCGGAGATCGGAGAACTTCGGTTCTAGGAAGGAGTGGATGAAGTTCGGGTCGGTGATACCGCGCTGATAGAGGAGTTGCGCGACCACGGTTTCAACCCCCGCCGTCTTGGCAAGATGCTGGATGGCGTCTCCGTCAAAACCTCGAAATCGCCATTGCTTTGCCATGATGCCCCCTCCTTGCTGGT
>CAYMXM010000242.1:0-7499 GCA_964394065.1 uncultured Pirellula sp.
GCAACCAGGCATCCACCCAAGGTCTCACAGCACGCCCTTCGTGCCTCAGGGGCGTACCACACGGCGCCTGAGATATTCCCGACAAGGGCTACATGCACTTGCGACGCTGTCCCTCGCTTACGCCACGGGTTGTGATGGGGGGACGCTTCGCGTCCACTTCACACACCCTACGTTCCGGCTGCTTTGTGGGGAACGAAAGTCGTTCGCGCCTCGTATTCGGCTTGCTTGACCGCCTCGACTGCGGATTCGTAGAGGTGGCGTTGCGCTCGGAATTTAGCCGAAGCGCTGTCCGGATCGATCCGCGTGTAGCGCCCATCGGGATCGAGTCGCCAAGTATTCTGGTTGTCTCGGAAGTACGTGTCGAGTATTTCCATCAAGCGGTGTTTCGAGGGTGTGTCTTCTACAGGAACCAACAACTCAACGCGGCGGTCGAACGAGCGAGGCATCCAGTCGGCGCTGCTGATGAAAACCGCATCGTCTCCTCCATGGTAGAAGTAGATAATTCTCGCATGCTCTAAGAATCGATCGACGATACTTACAACCGAAATGTTCTCGCTCAGCCCAGGAACCCCGGGGCGCAAGCAACAGATCCCTCGGACGTTCAAGCGAATGATGACTCCAGCTTGACTCGCTTCGTAGAGAGCGTTGATGATCTCGGGATCGACCAGCGCATTCATCTTCGCCGCGATATAGGCCTTGTGCCCATTCCGACGGTTCTGCGTTTCCATGTGGATCAAGGAGAGGAGTTTTTTCCGCAAACCTAAAGGAGCCGAATCGAGTTTGTCATACGGCATCGGTTGGCTGTAACCGGTGATCGCATTGATGAACGAGCTCGCATCTCGCCCAAGGGATTCGTTGCAGGTGAGGTAGCTGATATCGCTGTAGATTCTCGCGGTCGCTTCGTTGTAGTTTCCTGTCCCGAAATGAACGTAGCGGACGATCCCTGAAGCTTCGCGGCGGACGACAATGCAAACCTTGGCATGCGTCTTCAATCCTCGCACGCCGTAGACGACTTGAACGCCGGACTTCTCCAACTCCCGCGCCCACTCGATATTCCGTTGTTCATCGAACCGAGCTTTCAGTTCGACGATCGCGGTAACATACTTTCCTCGTTCGGCCGCAGCTTTCAACGCGGCGACGATCGGACTCTTGCGGCTCGTTCGATATAGAACTTGCTTGATCGCAAGAACATCGGGATCGCTCGCGGCTTCTTCGATGAAGCGGACGACCGGTTCGAAACTTTCGTAGGGATGGCAGAGCAATTGCTCCTTTTCGGCAATCGTCGCGAACATGCTCTGCGCCGGGTCGATGCTCGGTGAGGGCTGTGGCGGCCACGCGGGATCCCGAAGGGCTGGGAATCCCTCCACCTCCGAGACATACATCATGCTCGCTAGGTCGACCGGCCCCGGAATGAGGAAGACATCCCGCTTCTTCAATCGGAGTCGGCTCGTGAGGAACTCGAGAGTTACATCGGAGGCTTTGTCCGAGATTTCAAGTCGCACAAAACCAGCCGATCGGCGGGAATGCAAAACCTCTTCCATCCCAAGCATCAAATCCGATGCGCTATCCTCGCGAACCGAAACGTCTGCATTCCGAGTGACTCGAAACGCGACGCATTCCTCGATTCGTTTCCCCGGATAGTAGACGTCGATAAATTGCGCGGTGACGTCTTCGAGGAGCGCATACGAATACCCTTTATCGCTAGGCAAGGTGATGAACCGGGATAGGGCTTTACCGAGGGGAACGATCGCGAATCGGTGGGGGTTTTCCGAGTCGCCACTTGCCATTCGAACGCACAGGTGCAACCCCAGATTGCTCAGGATTGGAAAGGGGCTCTCGGGGTCGATATCCATCGGGGATACGACGGGGTAGATCTCGTCATGAAAGAACCGGGACATCGCTTCGCGGTGGCGAGCCGAAGCGCTGGCGGCTTGTACATGCTCCAGCCCTTCTTGCGTTAATGTAGGTTCGATCTGCGATTGGAAGCATTCGTACTGATCGCGGATGATTCCGCTGACTCGTTCGTAGATGAGGTCGAGTTGTTCCTTAACGGTCAACCCACTCGGGTCGGTGTAGTCGATTCCGCGCGCTTCTTGGATTTGCAAACCACCGACGCGAACCATAAAGAATTCGTCCATGTTGCTCGCTGTGATCGCGAGAAACTTGAGACGTTCCAAGACGGGAACCTTGGGATAGAGCGCTTGATCCAAGACGCGTTGGTTGAACTCCAGCCAACTGAGTTCGCGATTGATGAATAAAGGTTCGCTGTTGTCCATGGACTAATCTTTGCCTCCCCGCAGACCAATGCAAGCCCGACACGCTAGTTTTTTGAAATGGCGTAAGCGAGGCCCAAAAATCACAACCCGTGGCGTAAGCGAGGGATAGCACTGAAAGCTAGGCATCCAATTCAAGGTATCGCAACATGCCCTTCGTGCCTCAGGGACGTGCCATCCGGTCCCCAAATATTTACCGGCGAGGGGCCACGTGCACTCGCGACGCTATCCCTCGCTAACGCCACGGGTTGTGATGGAGGAAGCTTCGCGTCCTCCCGCTTACCACCGATGCGTCAGGTCACCCTCGGTCCCTTTCCCCGAAGCGGGGAGAGGGGATCTAAAGCATGTTCAGTAGAACCAAAAAAAATGGCGGGAAGCATCTTCCCGCCAATTCCTCCAAAATCTGCGATTAACGTTTCGAGAACTGGACGCCTCGGCGGGCACCTCGCAAACCGTACTTCTTTCGTTCCTTCATACGGGAATCTCGAGTGAGGAACCCGTCGTCTCGGAGAGGGGTGAAATTCTCTTCGTTAAATCCGACAAGAGCTCGTGCGAGTCCCATTCGCAACGCACCGGCTTGGCTGAGGACGCCGCCGCCAGAAACGCGAGCGAAGACGTCTACCTTGTCACGATGCGCGACATGATCGAGGGTCTCGATGACCAATCGACGCTCGGCATCGTTGGGGAAGTACTCTTCGAACTCTCGGTCATTGACCGTGATCTTTCCTGTCCCTGGTCGAACACGAACACGTGCGACGGCCGTCTTGCGACGACCAGTACCAAGGCAATCCCCGTTAATTTTATCTTTCTTTGCCGCTATCATCCGCTCAACCTTCGGAGTCGTTATCTAAATCACAATTACTGGGTTCGATCGCTCAAGGCATCACTGCCTGAGAGCTAATTTGTACGATCAGGTCAGCCAGATCGCTTAACTAGGCCTGCTTGCCAAAAGGAGCAGGAATTGGCTGTTGGGCTTGGTGAGGATGCTCAGGGCCTGCGTAGACCTTGAGTTTGCCGAGCATGTGGCGTCCAAGGGTGTTCTTAGGAAGCATTCGCTTGACCGCGAATTTCACCAAATCGGTGGGTTTTCGCTCAAGTCGCTCTGCATAGCTTTCCATCTTCTGGCGATTGTAACCATTGTACCAAGCGTAATGTCGCACGTTCAGCTTGTTGCCGGTCATCACGACTTTATCTGCATTGATGACGACGACAAACTCCCCCGTATCGACGTGAGGGGTGTATTCGGGACGATGCTTGCCCATCAAAACCGTAGCGATTTCACTCGCCAATCGACCGAGCACGCAGTCGGTCGCGTCGACGATATACCACTTTTGTTCAACGGAATGAGGCTTTGCAACGTAAGTTTTCGGTTGTGCTACCATTTCAAAACTCTGAGGGAAAACTATCCATGGCCTAGTGGCCCGCTACTAATCCCCTCGAAATACATAGAATGCTGGGAATTAAGGCCGGGCATTATATCGGTCGATCAGGAGGGTCACAAGTGCTTTTAGGTATCCATTTCCATGGTATTTCGCAGGCTGAGAGGAAAAACAGCCGAAGCTAGTAGTAGGAAGATAGGTGTACCGACTTTAGGAATTCGCAGGTATAACGGTCATGCCGAATATAGACAGTTTTGTAGATTCCGGGAAATGGCACGCGATTTCGCGATCAATTTTTGGTTCTAAAGGGAAGTTTGAAGTGCAGGATTTGAAAGGGCTTTACGCTCCGTACACATTGCCGACCGAAAGTGTTCTGGAAGCGCTTCGTTATTGGGCGAACATCACCCCCAATAAAGTTGCCTTCTATTACACAGATGGCGAAACCGATTCCGACCAATCGATTACCTACGCGGAACTCGACCACGCGGCGAGGGCCGTCGCAGTTCGGATCCTGGAAAATCACAAACCGGGAGCCCGAGGACTCCTTCTCTATCCACCGACGATGGAATTCGTGGTGGGATTCTTCGGATGCCTCTACGCTGGCTGTATCGCCGTCCCCGCTTTTCCTCCTCGACGAAGCCGAAAAGGGGCTCGAATCCAAGGAATCGCGCAGGACTGCCGCGCGCAGTTCGCCCTGACCACCGAGGATACCGTCGCCCAGATTCTCAAGGACGAGGGGACGCGCGCCGAGACCGAATCGATGCAACTCCTTGCAACCGACTCGGTCGACCGATCCATTGCGATCCAGTATTCCGACCTCCCCGTGGACCCTCGTTCTCTCGCGGTCTTGCAATACACCTCGGGCTCCACGGGACAACCGAAGGGGGTGATGCTCACGCACGAGAATTTGCTCCGCAATTGCGAGATGATCGCCGAACTTTTCCAAATCAACCACGAAAAGCGTGGCGTGAGCTGGCTCCCGATGTACCACGACATGGGGCTCGTCGGTGGAGTTCTCTCTCCGGTTTACCTCTCTTGCACGATGACCCTCATGAGCCCGATGTCGTTCATGCAACGACCGATCCGATGGCTCCGCACGATCAGCAAATACAAAGCCACCACCAGCGGCGGCCCCAACTTTGCCTACCAACTTTGCGTCGACAAGGTCCAAGAAGAGGAGATCGCCGAACTCGACCTTTCGAGCTGGGAGGTCGCTTTCAACGGTGCCGAGCCGGTTCGTGCTAGCACCTTGGAGATGTTCTCGGAGAAGTTCGGGGCGTGCGGTTTCTCCAACAAAACCCACTTCCCCTGCTATGGAATGGCGGAAACGACTTTGATCGTCACCGGAGGGCCCTATCACGAGCCTCCCGTCGTCCGAACCTTCGACAGCCGAAAACTCGACGCCAGAATCGTTACCCCCGTCTCCGAAGATTCCCCCGATGCCCGTGGGATGGTCGGATGCGGATATGCGACCGCGAACGAAACGGTTCTCATCGTCGACTCGGAAACGGGAACGCCTCTCGGGGATGAACTGATCGGTGAAATATGGGTTCAAAGCCCGAGCGTTGGAAAAGGGTATTGGGAAAAGGACGAGCTCTCCAAGTCGATGTTCCAGGCGATGACCTCCGATGGACGGGGCCCCTTCCTCCGAACCGGCGACCTCGGATTCTGGAGCGAAGGTCAACTCTACGTGGCTGGTCGGGTGAAAGATCTCATCATCGTTCGGGGAGTCAACCGCTACCCGCAGGACATTGAAGAGACGGTCGAACAGTGCCACGAATCGATCTCCTCCTCCGCCGCAGCAGCCTTTGCTGACGACTCGGGGCCTCGCGAACGATTGATCATCGCCGTCGAAGTCCAGCGATCTCTCGAGGCAGACTGGGGGCCCGTCGTCCAATCGATTCGACGCGCGGTAACGCAGATCCACGAGCTACCACCCGATGCCGTTGTCTTGGTTCGACACGGTTCCCTTCCACGCACTTCCTCCGGAAAGATCCAACGGCATGCATGCTTGCGAGGCTTCCGGGAGGGAACCCTGCGCGTGATCCATCAGTGGCTTTCCTGGGAAGAAGATCTGCCAGAACCAACCCCGATGATCGCTGCAGCAACGGTCGACGACCTCAAGTCGGGCTTCCACCGAGCCGCCGCAGCAAAGAAGACTCTCGACCCAGATCCGGCGATCGTCGCTTTGGTTCGACGTGCGGTGAAAGCTGTCGCGCAGGAACGTGCCAAACTCCTCGACCTGGATACCAACGTCATCGTCGACCTTGGGCTCGATAGCTTGGAGCGGTTGCAGATCGCCCATACGCTGGAAAATGCAGTCGGTGGCCGGTTCCCAGAAGATGTCCTTCAAGAGATCGAAACCGTTCGAGAAATCGCCGAGGCGATTGAACAGCACTTCGGCAAGGAACGAATCCGTGAAGACCTGCTGGTTGAACACTCCGATGAACCGGTGCAACGCGAGATCGCACCGGAGGACTATCAGTTCGATTTGATGCCGGAGTATCGTCGTCTCAAGCAGATGATGTCGCAGTTCGACATGACGGGGATCCCCAACCCTTACTTCTCCGTTCACGAGGGGCTGACGCGCGATACGACGACGGTGGGTGGGCGGCAGCTGATCAGTTTCGCCAGCTACAACTACCTCGGTATGAGCGGAGATCCTGACGTCACCGATGCGGTGATTGGCGCGGTGAACAAATACGGAACGAGCGTTTCCGCTTCTCGCCTCGTGAGTGGAGAAAAGGATATCCACGGAGCGTTGGAAAGGGCGATCGCCAATTGGGTCGGTGTCGAAGATTCGGTCGTCTTCGTCGGTGGGCACTCCACCAACGAATCGGTGATCGGCCACTTGGTCGGACCGAACGACTTGATACTCCACGACGCTCTCTCCCACAACAGCATCGTGCAAGGAGCGATTCTTTCCGGAAGCCGGCGCCGTGCGTTTACGCACAATAGCCACGAAGCGTTGGATGCCGCACTTACCGAGCTTCGAACACGCCACCGTCGCGTGCTCGTCGTCGTGGAAGGTGTTTACAGCATGGATGGAGACTATCCAGAGCTTCCTGCGTTCATCGAGATCTGCAAGAGACACAAATGTTGGCTCATGGTAGACGAAGCTCACTCCGCTGGGACGATGGGGAAACATGGTCGCGGAATCGCCGAGCATTTCGGAGTGAATCCGAAGGATGTCGACATTTGGATGGGAACCCTCAGCAAGTCCTTTGGTTCATGCGGTGGTTACATCGCTGGAGCCAAGGCGTTGGTGGAATACATCAAATACACCGCCCCCGGCTTCGTCTTCAGCGTCGGTTTGTCTCCGACCAACACGGCTGCTGCGTTGGCTTCGTTCCAAGTTCTAGAAAAAGACCCAGCCCGCGTAAGTCGGTTGCAAGAAGCGTCCGCTTTGTTCTTGAACGAAGCGAAGAAGCGTGGGTTGAACACGGGCAAGAGCGCAAACACCCCGGTCGTTCCGGTGATCACAGGGAATTCGCTTCATGCGTTGTTGCTTTCCGCGCGGATGAACGAGTCTGGGGTCAACGTCCAACCGATTCTTTATCCAGCGGTGGAAGAGTCAGCCGCCCGATTGCGGTTCTTCATCAATTCAACCCACACCAACCAACAAATCCTCTACGCCGTCGACAAATGCGCAGAACACCTCAAAGCAATCGCTCCGGAGAAGCATTGAGGAGTAAGCGTTGAGGAGTAAGCGTTGAGCGTTGAGCGTTGAGCATTGAGCATTGAGCATTGAGGTGTGAGGCGTACAAAGCAACCCTCCCCTTTGGGGAGGGGCGATCCGAAGGATCGGGGAGGGGAGCGTGAAGTACACGGTTTCCAGCAGCAATCG
>CAYMXM010000243.1:0-7497 GCA_964394065.1 uncultured Pirellula sp.
GGCCCCTCTCCCCGAAGCGGGGCGAGGGGAGCAGATAATCTAAAGCGCGGCGCGTTAGTGCGCCAAAGCGGTGTCCGACGGGGACGAGCCCCGATCGGACAACCCCATTTCCCCCAGGCAAAATACTTCACAGCGTTGCCCTTTAGAGATTGACCGGTCGCGGTTGACGGTTTGGGGACGGGTCGGGACAATGCGACCTTTCTCCCATCAACTCTGGACCACTTTTTCCGATCGACGCACGATGTCCATACTACAAACTCAAGATCCTTCCATCTGGGCCGCTATTGAACAGGAGGCGGTTCGCCAGCAGGAGGGGCTTGAAATGATCGCCAGTGAAAACTACACCAGCCCCGCCGTCATGCAGGCTGCCGGGAGCGTTTTGACGAACAAATACGCCGAAGGGTACCCGGGTCGGCGCTACTATGGGGGGTGTGAGTATGTCGATATCGTCGAAACGATCGCGATCGATCGCGCGAAGGAATTGTTCGGGGCGGAGCACGCCAATGTCCAGCCTCACTCGGGCTCGCAAGCCAACACGGCGGTCTATCTTTCAACTCTTCAGCCCGGCGATAGCGTCCTGGGATTGAATCTCGATCATGGCGGACACTTGACCCACGGCATGCATTTAAACGTGAGTGGAAAGCTCTACCAATTCCACGCGTACGGAGTCGATCCCAAGACCTACCGAATCGATTTCGATCAAGTCGCAAGGCTTGCACGGGAGCACAAGCCGAAGCTGATCGTCGCCGGAGCGAGCGCTTATCCTCGGGAAATTTTCCACGACAAGTTCGCGGAGATCGCACAGGAGGTGGGAGCAAAGCTGATGGTCGACATGGCTCACTACGCGGGGCTCGTTGCCGCTGGGATTCACAACTCCCCGGTTCCTTACGCTGACTACGTCACGACGACGACTCACAAAACCCTTCGGGGCCCGCGTGGTGGACTGATCATGTGCCGGAGTCAGTATGCCAAGGCGATCAACAGCGCGATCTTCCCGGGTCTCCAAGGTGGCCCGCTCATGCACATCGTAGCTGGTAAAGGGGTATGCTTTGGCGAAGCTCTTCAACCGTCGTTCAAAGAGTACGGCAAACAAACGGTTCTCAATGCACAAACGCTGGCCGATGCGTTGATCGGTCATGGCCTCAACGTCATCAGCGGCGGGACCGACAACCATTTGGTCCTCGTCGACGTCACCCCCTTTGGGATCGGCGGGAAGATCGCGGAACGCGCTTTGGAAGATTGCGGCATCACCGTCAACATGAACATGATTCCGTTCGACACCCGCAAGCCGATGGATCCGAGCGGAGTTCGGATCGGTGCTCCTGCCTTGACCACACGTGGGTTGGGAGTGACGGAGTTCAAGCTGATCGCCGATTGGATCGCAGCGGTTCTCAAGTCCCATGATGACGAGCGAAAGCTATCGGGGATTCGTGAAGAGGTTCGCCAATTGGCTATTCAATTCCCTGTACCTGCTGCTGGTTTAGCGACCGCGGTCTAGGAGATTTCATGAGCACTCCGAAAATCCTCATCGCGGACGACAACGCTCAGAACCGCGAGTTGCTCGAAGCCTTCTTGGCCCGGATCGATTGCGACACTGCTTTCGCAGTCGACGGACAAGATACGTTAGAGAAGGTGGCTGAGTTTCAACCCGATTTGATTTTGCTCGACGTGATGATGCCGAAGCTGAACGGCTTCGAGGTCTGCCGCAAACTGAAATCGAACAAAGAGACGTCGCGCATCATGATTTTGATGGTGACCGCGTTGAGTGAACTGGGGGATATCGAACGGGCCGTAGAAGCGGGAACGGACGACTTCCTATCGAAGCCTGTCAACTCCTTGGAATTGCAGAAGCGGGTCACCAACATGTTGAAGCTGAAGGGTACTGAAGACGAACTGGAGCGGCTGCGAGAATACATCCGCTCGATGGAAGAGACCCAATAAAATCATGACCTCTCCCGACCTGATTGAAGTAGCGAACGCGGATGCGGAACTCGTTGCGGAGGAGGAGACGAAGGGTCGTCTCCCCTATCCCAAGAGTGCGACTCCTCTTCGCATTTACTGGATGTATCTGATCCCTTTGGCGATCCTCCATGTTTTGGGGATCCTTGCGTTCTTTCCTTGGTTCTTCAGTTGGTCTGGGTTGGTGGTCGGGATTTGTGGCCACTTTTTCTTTGGAATGATGGGGATCACCATCGGGTATCATCGCCTTCTCACCCACCGTGGGTTTACCTGCCCCAAGTGGTTTGAGCATACCCTGGCGATTCTGGGGATCTGCAATTTGCAAGATAGCCCTGCTCGTTGGGTGGCGATTCACCGGATGCACCATCAGCACAGCGACCACGAACCAGACCCTCATTCTCCGCTCGCCAATTTATTTTGGGGACACGTTGGCTGGGTTCTCTATCGCAATCGGGACCACGATACGGTAACGAGCTTTGAACGCTACGTTCGGGATCTCCTCAAGGATCCCTTTTACATGAAGCTTGAGCGGCGCGGGATGTGGGTTCGAATCTTCTGGCTCCACGCGTTGATCATTACTTTATGTGGTGGAGTGATCGGTTGGTTTTATGGAGGCTGGAACGGATTTATTCAACTTGGCGCCAGTTGGTTTGTTTGGGGTGTGGTGGTGAGAACTCTCTTCGTGCTCCATGGGACGTGGAGTGTGAATTCGATCGGTCACATGTTTGGATACAAGAACTATAAGACCCGAGACGACAGTCGGAACAACTGGTTCGTTGCCCTGATTGCTCACGGGGAGGGATGGCACAACAACCACCATGCCCAACCGCGAGCCGCCCATCACGGCCACCGCTGGTTCGAACTAGACATGTCCTGGTGGGTCATCCGATTCTTGGAAACGATCGGAATCGCCAAAAATGTTGTTAGAGCGAAACCTGTAGAACGGAATTCATTCCGTTAAGCAACGCCGCCACTAAACGCCGCCGTCAGCGCTGTGAGCCGGTCCCTTGTTCAGGGCACTTAAAGCCCCCGCTGGCGCCGAGAGGCTCTTAGCCCCGACGTGGCACTTGAACAGCCCTGAGGTAGAGGCCAGCTCACAGCGTTGACGGCAGCTTTGATTAGAAGCGGCGGTTAACGGAATAAATTCCGTTCTACAACTACCTCCGAACCGTCCCTGTTTTCTCCTCGGCGATGTTCTGTTGTGGAATATACCCAAAGAAGCAGAGGAGGTCCCGGATTTCAGCGGGGGTGAGTTTGTCGAACAGTCCGGCGGGCATTGTTGAAATCTTGCTCGGCAAGATCTCCTCGATCTCGTGCTGATCTAGCTTCACCTCCTTCTCCTCATTGACCCGAACCGTGAGGCCACTCGGCGATTTCACGACGATTCCCGTATAGGAATCACCATGGACGGTGAGAACCCGCTTGGAAGCATACTGATCGCTGATCACGTGCGAAGGAAAAAGAACTGACTCCAAAAATTCGGTTTTGGTAAATCGTTTGGCGATACTGCTGAGATCGGGACCAAATCCATTCCCTTTCCCGTTCATCTTATGGCAAGCCGCACACTGGGCCTTTGCAAAAAGCATCTCCCCTTGGTCGAGAGAACCAAATTTCCCTTGCTCCCCTTCAAAAAACTTCTCAAGGAACTCCAGTGACCAACGAGGGTTATCGGTGGCACTCGCGAGAACCGCAGGTGGGCTTTCCGGGAAGCGAACCTCGAACCAACGTTGCCAAGGAGACATGGGTGAGACGCCGCTTTCGTTTTCCGACCTGAGCCTTTCCCCGGTCCAAAAATGGAGGAGATCGGTGATAGGTTTGGGAGATTGCCCCGCGTCAACCAATTTGCAGCCTTGGATAATCGCTTGGCGAATCGCTTCGGGATCATCTGTCGCTAGATCGATTTCCATGAGAGCGGATGCAACGTCTGGAACCGCGAAGAGATCGAGATATCCAAGGCTCCGGACTAGGTAATCCCAGCTTTTTTCGTCAGGGCGCTGCGCCAGCGCGGTCGCGATCGTGGAGCGTCGATCAGGACTCTTCCGCCATCGTTCTCGAAGGTATTCGCCGGCTGCTTCATTCTCCTGGGAAGCGAGGATGGCTGTGATTCCGGTTTTGAGTCTCTTGTAAACATCCTCTTCGAGTCCCCCTTGATCGATCTTTTGGTCGAGTTGAATCAAGCTCTCCACTGCTTCCGGAGGGAGTTCCTCAGGGAGTTTGAAAAGGGCCGCGAGAGCAGCGTTGGGAAACTCCTCTCCGAGGGTGAGGATTTTGAGGGATTCGCTTTCGGTCAAGAATTCGGCCATCGCGTGGGCTGTTCGCATGACGTAGAGTTGGTACGAACCACCTCCGTTGACCTTCTGAGCCGACTCCAAGAACTGCAAGAAAGCCATTCTTTCACGAGAGGCCCACTGGTGCTTTAGCATGGGGAGGTGCATGGCTATAAGAACCTTTTCTGGCATCGGCGCATCGGCTTCAAGATACTCTAGAGCCGCTGGAACCACATCGCATTGGAGGTAAGTAGCGAGCCGGATGAGCTCGGCGTTGATGGTTGCGTTTCCAGCGGGAAACTCATTTTCGACTAAGCCTTTCCATTGATGTGTAACAGCGCCATCGACCTTGTTCGAATGCAAGGTGACTTGCACGACTCGCAAGAGATCGACGAAATCTGCATCGCTTACGAAGCCATCGGTAACGCGTTTCAATGAATCGAGGACAAGCTCGGCGTTCGTCTTGTTCTTGGAGGTAGTCGCCAACACCAAAGCGGAATTGATGGCAAGTCGGTTGGAGGAGCTACTAAGGAATTGGCTTTTCCATTCCTTCTCAGGGATCAAAGCGAGGAGGCGTCGGGCGAGGAAGCGTTCTTCGCGATGATCGCTTTGCAGGGATTTCATGAGAGCGGTCGGATCGCAGATGACGCCGATTCGGATCATCGATTCGCAGACTGCTTGTCGAACCGCTTGGGAGGGATCGTCCAGGAGAGCGACTAGACGTTCAGCAACCTCGGGCTCGGAATGCATACCAAGCATCCGCACACATTTGGCGCGGACCACTTCGCTCGTCGAATTGCTGAGTTCGATCAGCATTTCAGGGGTGGGAACGGGGCCGAGCAATTGCATCAGGTCGAGAGCTTGCAGGCGGTACTTCGCTGGGTTGTCGGTGCTGTAGGCGACTCCCGCGACCAATTCCCCCCATTCCGAGCCCAGTTCTTTTTTGACAAGCGCTGCGGCTTGGCGACCATAGGCAGAGTTGAGTTGTGGCTGTCGAATCGCGCGTGTGATTCCAGTGCCGAGTTCGGTCACACTTTGGGGGACTTCGCCGGTCCATTCAACGCGGTAGATCCCACCTTCGGTCCCTCGACCGCCAGTGGAGAAGTAAAGGTATCCGTCCGGCCCGACGTCGAGGTCGGTAACATTCATCGGAGTTCCGACGACAAACTCTTCGAGTTTGGGGCGCGCTGCTAGATCGTTGTCCAAATTGCAGGAAAGGATTCGCCCCTCCGACCAGTCGGCTACGAAGAGGGAGCGATGGTACTTCGTCGGATAGATATGGTGATTGTAGAACACCATTCCGGTGGGTGAGGAACGGCCTGCACTAGCGAGGGGTGGAAGTCGATCGAGATAGTAATCAGGCCAGTTTGCCCAGCCGCTTCGCCAGCCGAATTCCGCACCTTCGGACACGCGGAAAAGGCCGGTATTTCGGTGCCAAACCGAACCGATATCGGCTTCCATGTCGCTATCAAACGTGTAAAGCGATCCGTTGGGATGGAACGCGAGGTCGTACGCATTTCGAATCCCTCCCGCAACGATCTCGGCACTTTGCGTCGTCAGTTCGTAGCGAACAACGGTTCCACCGGGAGCAAGCACACCATCGGCATGTCCACCCGGATCTTCGAAGCGAGGCTGGACCAAGTCTCCCTCATAAGGTTTCGGATAGGTACTGTTCTCAGGCCATTCTCCGCTGAGTGTAGAATGGTTTCCGATGACGACATAGATTGCCCCGTCAGGACCGAAAACGATCTGGTGAGGACCGTGCTCCCCCGGGGTCCCTTGGAATTGGACCAACAGTTCCGCCCGTTCCAGTTCACCGTTTCGATCGCTATCGATCAAACGATAAAGACCGGAGCCTTTTTCACCATCCCCGGTGACGTAGACTTCGCCGTTCAAGGCTAGGATTCCCTGCACGTTCTCGACGAGCTCGCAGTAGACCCGCGATTTGTCGTATTCGCCATCTTTGTCGGAGTCGTAGAGGAGAAGGAGTGGGCCACCTTCCTGCGAAGCGATGAGATGTCCAAACTCGTTGAAGGATATGGCGATGATCGACCCGATTTCGCTCCCTTCGAAGACCTCCGCGACTTGGAAGCCCGTGCGGGTTGTAAACCGTTCGGGAGGTGGGAGCTCGGTTTTGGAATCGTAGTCCGCTAGGGTGGCGAATGTGGGGCTGGTTCCTTGCTGCTTAGGCCCAATTGTTTTGGTTTGCAGCATTTCCTCATTGATTTGGACCGACGTACGGGGTTGGGGAGGAGCAGGGAGTGGGGCTGCGGTCAAGGAAAGGGCCGGCTGCCAGCTCGAATCGTCGAATCGAGCAAGCTGCCACCCTTGGGGAGCGGTGTTCGCCCCCTTCCAGGTTTCGTCGCTGACAACGATGCGCCATTTTTGGTTGACTGGTTTAAAGTAAAACGCAGCGGTGAGGTAAGGTTCGGTTCTAGTTCGGTTCGAAGCTCGGATCGCCAAGATGTTTGTACCGGGTCGAACTGCTGAAATAGCATCGATCTTTTCACGGCGTCCGGGAGTGGTTGTCGTCGCGATTCGCCTTCCGTTCAAATAGATTTCGCAGGGCTCGCTCGCTTCGATCTCCAAGTGGGCATGTTCGACGTTGGGGAGTTCCAAGATTCTTCGGAAGTGGCCATCCCCTCGTTCCCCGGCGACAACCCAGATCGGTTCCCGTTCGGTTTTCCCGTTCGGATTGGGAGGAACATTCGTGGTTCCTTGCGAGTTTCCCTGTGAGGCAGGTGGGGGAGCGGAACGCCCGCCAGAGAAGAGTTGCCCCCATGTTGGGGCTACTTGAACTGCGATCGTTAGAACCAACCACGCAGCACAAAAACTGAATCTTCGAAGTCGTAGGGCCATCGTTCTTCCATCCTTGGAAATTACTGTTCCACGCAAGGCATGCATATTTCTTGCGCAGGGACTCATCCGGGGAAGATAGATAAAACCTGGGCAGCGTGGCAAGAGCAGAAGGTAGCTTTAGCTGTGAGCTTTGAGGTGTAAGGTGTAAGGTGTAAGCCAGAGCGTAGGGTGTGTGAAGCGGTCGGAACTGGGATGGTGGCTGGCACCGTACCGGCCATCGCTTCGCCATCCCTCACAGCCTGGCCTGACGCATCGGTGGTAAGGGGGGGGACGCGAAGCTTCCCCTCATCACAACCCGTGGCGTAAGCGAGGGACAGCGTCGCGAATGCACGTAGCCCTTGTCGGGAATATCAGGCGTCGGGTGGCACGTCCCTGAGGCACGAAGGGCGTGCTGTGAGACCTGGGATGGAGG
>CAYMXM010000244.1:0-7455 GCA_964394065.1 uncultured Pirellula sp.
CCTTCTCCCCCAAAGGGGGCGAAGGGAGCCAAACCCTAGAGCTTCGCTCTGGTTCAAAACTGACGGACTCCGCCTCCTTGCGAATTCGGTCCACGCAGAGAGCTAAACCCTAGTAGGGCTTCGCTCGGGTTCGAAACTGAGCCCTCGGGGCGAAGCCCTCTTCTTCCTCAAGTCTCAAGCTTCACCCCTCAAGCCTGATTCGGTGTGTTCCGTGGCCGCTTTGGGTGCGAAGGTGATTGCAATAGAAACGAGAATTGACTCGCTATCTCGATCGAAAATGGAAACAGCGACCACTTCACACACCCTACGACTAAGGTCATCCACGCCCATCGCTTTGCTCTGAGCGTGCCACCCGAACGCACGCTATTCCTTTAGCCTTTAGCCTCTAACCAATCGGATATCGTTTGATTGGCGGTTCGCATGTTGAGCATTGGTGCGAAGTCGTCGAATGCGGCGTCGACTTGTTCGATCAACGATTCAATCTTTTCCGAATCGTCTCCTAAGAGAGCGCTCATCCCGACCAAGAACTGGGTTCGCTCCGTCCACTCCGATTGTTTGAAGCTAGGCAATAAGGAGGAGAGGGAAACGATGGCGTAATCGATTTTGGTGATCGGTGCTGTAAGTGTGTGGCTGATATCGATGTGCGACTCGATCATGTTGGAGACCTCCTCGGGAAGGTGCCAGTTGCGACATAGCTTGGCGCCAGCGATCGCATGGTCCCAGCCGAATCTCTGTTGCTCCAGTTCGGACAGTCTTCCGTGCGAGGACGCATCTTGAGTGATCAAGCGTTCGTATTCCCCTGGAACGGCGATCAATAGTACGGGAATGGCAACGTCCTGCAACAAAGCGGCAGCGAATAGCTCTTCGACGTTCCCCAACTGCAGTCGCCTTCCACAGACTCTCGCAAAGACCGCGCGACGCACGGAGTCTTGCCAAAGCACCTTGAGCTCAAACTCCCCGTAGGTTGGATTGGGGATCAACGAATAGATCGCGCTCCAAAGTGCAAAATTGCAAATGGGGCGAACTCCGATAAGGGTTAGCGCTTGCTTGACCGATGCGATCTCCCGGGAAAAGCCGAAGTAGGAGGAGTTCGCGAAACGGAGGACTTGACTGTTCAAGGAGGGATCGATTTCGATCGGCTTGGCGTACTCCTCCGGCCCGTTTCTCGGGTCTTTGGAGAGTTCGATCAAACGAAGCGCGCTAGCGGGCAACGCAGGGAGCTGCGCTTCTAAGAGAATTGCGTCCAAATCTCGCCGGTTGGCTACATCGCATGCAGTTGCCATGCTCATGTTCTCAGTGCTCTTGTTTTCATTGCAATCGAAGGAAACCGGTCCCGTCGACGGAACCGATAAGGGCCGATTGAAACCTAGGTCGCGGAACGGAAGATGCAAATAAGATTTGAGAGAAAACGTGGGAAGCGTTGTGTAGACGCGTTACAGCTTCGCCAGCGGGGCATCTGCGTCGCCGAACGTGGTTGCGTTGATCCCCATTCGGTTCATGATCGAGAGGTAGAAACTACATAGTCGACGCTCTTCATCGGGGCGTCCCCCATAATCGAGAACTCGTCCCGATTGTAGTTTCCCATGCAAGTTCCCCACGGTTAGTAATGGGACGCGAGTCGAATCGTGGACGCTCCCAGACCACATGTTGTTGATGAACATGATGCAGGAATGATCCAACACCGAACCTTCTCCTTCTTTCATGTTATCGAGCTTCTCTGCCAGATAGGCGAGCTGGCTGCAGTAGTAAGTCGAGACCCGTTCCCATTCGTCGGATCGATCGTCGTGCGACGCCAAATGATGAGGCTTGCGGACGCTGAGGAAGGGATAGAAAAGGCCGGAAATATCGCGGCAAAGGAGAAGGGATGCGACGCGGGTTCGATTGCTTTGGAAGGCCAACGCGACGATGTCGCACATAAGACGCATATGTTCTCGAATATCCTCAGGGAGCCCGTTGTCGGGACGGTCCATGGTGAATAGGTTCGCCCCCTTCTGCTCGACCGCATCCTGCGCTTTTTCAACCGGCGTTCGTTGACGCTCGATTCGCTTCTCTATCTCCCGAATGCTGGTCAGGTACTCATCCAACTTGGCCCTGTCGGTCGAACTCGTCTGAGCATGAAGCCGCAGTGCGTCTTCGCGAACCCGATCGAGAATACTCTTGTTCCGCTGACTACCTCGGTTCTCGAAAAGGCTATCGAAAGCGAGAGAGGGATAGACCTCCATCGGGACCGGGGAGGTGGCGTTCTGCCAGGAGATATGGGAGCTATAGGCCATCGAGAAATTGGTCTCGTGGTATCCGGTTGTCGGCTGCTCGCAACCGAGGACCAAACTGGGAACGATATCCTCCTGCCCGATCTCGTTAGCGATCGCTTGATCCACGCTAATCCCACCTCGCAGCTCGGCACCCTTTTTCAACGAAGCCCCCGAGAGAATGTTTCCGGTCTGCCCTGGGTGAATGCCAACGCCGGTGGCAGCCTTATTGAACAAGCCGTTGATCACGTTCACCTTCGACTTCAGCGACTCCAGCGGTTGCAAGCAGCGACTTAACTCTAGCGTGCCGCCTTCCTCCTTTGCCCACCAATGGTCTGGATGAACACCGCACGCCATGAAAAGAACACCGAAACGTTCCGGGTAAGCTGGAGTTTCTGACTTGCTCGCACTTGCGGGTTCCTCACCCCAGACGGGAATCGATTCGAGCCAAGGGAGCCCGACGAGTACCCCGGCACCTCGCAGCCATTGTCGACGGCTGCTCGAAGAGAAAAAAGATTTGCGATCGGTCATGGGGGGAGTCCTGGATCAATAGGTGGGGTGACGATCTGGGAGAGTTGAGTTTCTTGGGGAAGGGATATGAAAGTATACCATAACCAAGCCGCCGAAGAGGAAATGAAGTCATCTACCCTCTTTTGGCAACGCGTAAGCGAGGCTCGAAAATCACAACCCGTGGCGTAAGCGAGGGACAGCGTTGGCACCCAGACATCCATCCCAGGTCTCACAGCACGCCCTTCGTGCCACAGGGACGTGCCACAGGGACGTGCCACCCGACGCTGGAGATATTCCCGACAAGGGTTACGTGCACTCACGACGCTGTCCCTCGCTTACGCCACGGGTTGTGATGGGGGGAAGCTTCGCGTCCGCCCATAACACCGATGCATCAGTCCCCCCCGGCCCCTCTGGAGGGGCACTTTCACCTGCTCCTTTTGTTCAAAAACTGGGGGCTACGAACAACGCATTGCATCGCCGCCGTGATGCGATCCCCACTTTCCTCAAGGGATCGCAACATATCTTCCACTAACAAATCATCGGAGATGATCAGGGTACGGCTCAATGCAAAGGCTGCCAAACTTTCGCAAAAGTGACGCCGGAAATCCTCCATGCGTTCTTCTAGAATATAACGCTTTAGCCCGCTCAATCCGGCCGCTTCCTCACCATTCGGGAGTTCTGCATCGGTGGAGATAGGGCGTCCACCGAGATCTTCCGTCCGGGGCCGGCCGATGGGATCGAATCCCTCCAGGAGAAGCCCAGCGGCATCAAACCGTTTGTGACATGCCGCACAACTAACCTGCTCGCGATGGATCGCCAACATGTCTCGCAAGGTGATATCCCCCAAATCTCTCTCCGACGGAGGTAGCTCGGGGACGTCGGGTGGAGGAGGTGGGATCCTCTCTCCAAGGAGCTTCCGAACAACCCAGTATCCTCGCTTCACCGGACTTGTTCGCAATCCAGGAGAATTCTGGGTCAAAAACACTCCCATCGTCAGGAGTCCACCCCGCTGATACCGCCCCGCATCCTCAACGCGAAACCAAGTCTCGCTCGAGGGACGATTCCATGCTTCTCTGGCGATCCCATAGTGTTCCGCCAGTTTTTCATCAACGATCAGACGATCTGAAAGGATCAGGTCGGAGAGTTTGCCATCGGTCTGGAGCAAGTGGCGGAAAAATTCGAGCGGTTCTCGAGCCATTGAGGTTCGGAGCGCATCGTCGAAGCTTGGGAATTGCTCTCGATCGACGCCGTTGTGCGATTCGAATCGTCGGAAGTCGAGCCAGTTGCCGAGAAACTCCAACTGCATCCCTTCGCTCCGAGGGTCGGCAATCATCCGGAGCAACTCTTCGGCGATAACGTCAGACCCCGTTAGCTTCCCCGACTCCGCCAGTTTCATCAGCCGATCATCCGGTTGGCTACACCACGCAAAATAACTCAGCCGAGAAGCGAGTTCGTAAGGGGTGAGTGGAACGACATTGGAATCGTTCGAAGCGCTCTCAACAGAACTGGTCCCACTCTGCAAATCCCATCGATAAAGGAAGGAGGGAGAGATGAGAATCGAGATCAACGTATCCTCCATCGCAGTCCGATGATCCGAGCCGGAAACCTGCAAAACACTGGTATAGAACCCACGTATCAATTCCCGATCCGACTCCGTCAACGGACGACGGAAAGCCCGTTCGGCAAACTGAAGCAACGAAGCGAGTTGAATCTCTTTCGCAACCTCGTGCTTCTGGTCGAACTCTCGGAGCCAACGGTTCATTTCCTCGAAATGAAACTCGGTGGCGGAGATGACTCGATCGTCCGCTTTTCTCGTTTTTAGTTTGTCGACGTAGGTGTTTCGAAACCGTTGGATCATTCCCTCGGTGGTTGCCGATTTGTCTTCCGCTCGAACGAAGTTGAAGGCGGGATCGTTGATGAAGGAGGCCTCAGCCCGCTCATACCACAGGAACCCGCTATATTGGCGATTGGGGACATCGCTGATGAAGAAAAGGTCGTTCCACAGTCGATCGAGATGACGGTTCTCTTCCTCGTTGAGCAGGAGTTCGCACATAGGTCGGTCGTCTCGGAAGTAACCCATCATGCTATGGAATCCCGCGCTTAGAAGACGCCCCTTCGCCTCCTTGGCAGCGACTTCATCGGCAAGATAGGTGCGGCCCCGTTCCAAAACGACGAACGTGTCGGGAAAGGTTGAACAAAAATCGCGATAGTCACGGAGCAACCTCTCCTGCGAAGCTTGATTCGATGCCTCTCCCTCCGACTCCAGCTTCTTTCGGTCTGCCTCGGAGAGGATGGAATCGGGATGATCTGGCGCAAGCTTCGACTCGTCATAGGAACGGCGATTGGATGCGAGTTGACGGTTTTTCCAAAGGGCCAATGGTTGCGAACCGGCACTCATCCCGCGTGGACCTTGAAGATTCTCGACAGGGATTCGCAACGACTTGCGAACCTCCATCGCTTGAGCAGCCATCTTCTTACAAGAATCTGCAATCGTCGACGCTTGATCGAGGTCTTGTGGGAGAGCCAGCCACTCCTTTTGCAGATCGGCTCCAGGACCGAAGTCGATCTCTGAATGGAGGTAGTCCCATATCCGTTGTAGATATTTGAGGCTGAGGGATTCTTCGGCTGCGACCTTTTGGAGCGTTTTGTCCCACTCGTCAGGTTTCGGAGCGAGGTACCGCAGTTTCCAAGCTCCGACGAGATAAGGGGCGATCTCGGTTTGTTGAGCCCGATAGAAGTCGACAATTCTTTGCACGCAGAACTTGTCCCGGTCGGTGTCGGTGATCACCGGATGCGGGGCAAAGGAAATGCCTTCCGGAGTAAGGAGCATATAGTCCGCTACCAAGCGAGCCGCATCGAGGTACTTTGTCAGGAGGGCTGGGGAGATCGAAAGGGATTCAGCCGAGTTATCGAACCCAGCTTCGTTCGCCGGGTCGATAGGGAAGTTTTCCGTCGGGCGAATATCGACTCCGGTTAGATCTCGCACGGAGTGATTGAACTCAGCATTGTTGAGTCGTCTCGTACTGGTCGGGCCGGGATCTCCCGCGTTGCGATGGGCTTCGAAGACTCGAAACCGCTGCGTCCATTCCGCCAGCATCTCCCTTTCGTCTTGGGTGGGCTGCGGCTCGTAATCTGCAGGGGGCATTTCCCCTTCGTGGACTCGCGAAAGGACCGCCTGCCAAGAAGACCATAGACTTGTAACGTGGCTTGGGGATTCGAACAGCGTGATGTCGAACTTGGCTTCCGGAGAATCCTTCCCATGGCAATCGAGACAGTAGCGATTCAGCAACGGAGCGATTCCCGATTGAAAATCCTTTTCCAGTTCATCCCCCGTGGCTCGCGGGATTTCGAGAAGGCCCACCAGAAGCCCAAAAATCGCAAGGAATAGGGTTCTAGAGAGAAATGTCTCGTGAGAAATCATGGAATCGCTAAGGGAGGGGGGATGTGGGGAAGGGGCCTCCTATTGTAATACCTCTGCAGCGATCGAGCGAATGAGGAGTTATCCGTCGAGGGACTCGATATCCAATTCATTCGCAGGCCGGTCGAGGCCGGTTCCGGTGGCGGATGGGGTAGGGGTGATGGGATCTCGGACTTCGATCACAACAAGGCGTCCGACATCCAAACGGAGTACCTTCACCGGCTTTCCCTTTGCAATGGGGCCGGCTTCGCTGAAGGCTTCGAAGGATTGGTCTCCGATACGGACCTTGCCACTCGGAAGCATCTCGCTGGCCGCTTCCCCGATCGCACCGATCAAAGAGCGAACGTCCGATGTCTTGGCGGCGTCCGACCAGACAAACTCTTCCGCCGGGAGAGGCTCGACGATCATTCGCTTTCCAAAAGGAGTTCTCGGCCAGATCTCCAACGCGGACAGCAACATGACCGGGAGGGCGATAAGGGTCGCTAAGATGAACAAGAGCCCTGTGTTGAAACTGTACCGAAAGCCACAAACGATCGCGACAACTGCTAAGAATCCAGCGACCACAGCAAGCACACCACCGGTTGGCAACAGCAAGTCAAGAGAAAAAATAACGATCGCTAGAACGAATATTCCGACCGCCAGTACAACGATTCCCACACATTTCTCCTATGACTACTCGACTTGTGATTACTCGACTTGGTTCGCAGCTTTTTTGAATCGTTCAAGCTGCTCGCGTAGTGACTCCGGTGGCCGAATCCTGGAACCATCCTCCAGATAACCTCGGGTTTGATCGTCCCGGTCGGTCGTCTTTTGGATCTGGCTCCCAGACTTCTTCAGACCTAGGGATCGCAATGTTGCGTCAAGCTCTTTCTTTTTATTGGGATCAAGCTTCGCTTCTTCCTTGGCCTTTGTCCAGCGGTCCAAGAACCGTTGCATATCTTCTTTGGTCCATTTTAGTTTCTTGAGGAGTTCTGGGTCGGGGCGATCGCGTTGCTCTTTGAGGTACTCCAACGCAAGGTCGGTTTGCGAATCGGCATAGTCGGTCCTAATCGGCTCAGGGCCCTCTTCTTTCGGTGGTGGAGCTTGCTCCGAAACGCCCCCGCGGGGTGGCTGTTGATTCCCCACCCCTGAGCCACTCGCCCCACTACTGCTCCCGCTCGACTGTTGACCGCCTTGTTGGCCGCCTTGTTGGCCGCCTTGTTGCCCGCCTTGCTGCCCGCCTTGCTGACCACCTTGCTGACCACCTTGTTGTCCGCCTTGTTGACCGCCCTGTTGACC
>CAYMXM010000245.1:0-7398 GCA_964394065.1 uncultured Pirellula sp.
AGTCACGTCAATTGAGGCACCTGGCTGGCGATGTTCTCCCGCAACGTGAGCAAAAAAGAGCTCGGGCGGGTCTACTGGCTGGCTTGGCGAGTTGGACGCCGTTCAAGGGCGAAGTAACATCCATTCACACCTGGAATGGAGCTGAACTCTAGTGATACGAAGTCTCAACTGGACGAAAAATGTACAGAGTGTAGCCGAATGGCACTAGGCCTCAATCTCATAATTTCTCACGAATTTTCAGCCGAGCTGGGGCGGGACGAGCCTGGAAAAGACGAGCCTGGAAAATCGGAGGGAGGTGGGAGGGCGCGAAGCGTCCACCCAATCACAACCCGTGGCGTTAGCGAGGGACAGCGTCTCGAGTGCACGTAGAGCGGCAGGCCAGACCGTGGCTCGGGCGTCTCGCCCGAAGTCGTAGGGTGTGTGAAGTGGCCGCTGCTTCATTAGATCGCGACAGCGAATCAATGGACGTTTCCATGCAATCACCTCCGCACTCAAAGCGGCCACGGAACTCACCGGAAGTGACGTAATGAAGTTAAATCATAAAAATCGTCTGTTCTCGATCGGGTCCGACCGAGAGGACTCCCACAGGAACCGAGATCAATTCAGAGATGCGATCGATGTAACGACGTGCATCGGAGGGGAAATCCTTGAGCTTCCGAACCATCGAGACATCTTGGTTCCATCCAGGAAGGGTTTCATAGACAGGCTTGCACTTGCGAAGCGTTTCGGCCGCGCAAGGAAACTTCGTGATCCGCTCGCCATCGACTTCGTAGGCAACGCAGACCTGCAACTCATCGAAATGGCTCAATACGTCCATCATCATGAGGGATAGATGATGAACACCACTCAATCTCGCAGTGTAGCGGACAGCGACCGCATCAAACCAACCGCAGCGTCGTGGGCGACCGGTGGTCGTTCCATATTCTCGCCCCAAATCCCGGATCTTTTGCCCTGTCTCGTCAAGGAGTTCCGTAGGGAAGGGGCCGCCACCAACACGGGTCGAGTAGGCTTTCGCAACACCGATGACGTTGGTGATCCAACGGGCCGGAATTCCCGAGCCACCGGAGACTCCGACTCCAGAAGCGTTGCTGCTCGTTACGAAGGGAAAAGTACCGTGGTCGATATCGAGCAAGGAGCCTTGCGCTCCCTCCATCAGCAGATTCTTCCCTTCCTCCACCGCATCGAGGAGGAAATTGGTCGTATCAGCGGAGAGGGGGCCGAGGACTTTGTTCCAAGCTTTGCACTGCGTGATGATCGAATCGGCATTGAGAGTCTCAAGGTCTGTAGGGTCAGCGATGGCGGCTAGAAGTGCGCGCTTTGCTGCCACTGTTTCTCGGACTTTTTCTTCCATCTGTTCGCTCAGGAGGTCGACCAGTCGGAACGCGTGGGTTCGGCCCACTTTGTCTCGATAGCAGGGGCCGATACCGCGGTTCGTCGTTCCGATGCTCTCACCCGAGACCATCGCTTTGTTGGTCGCTTTGTCCTCGACGAAGTGCCATGGCATCACCACGTGGGCCCGTTCGCTCACCATGAGATTTCTTCGGGGATTCACGCCACGAGCTTCCAGCCCCTCAATTTCCTTGATCAGCATGTTCGGCTCGATCACGACGCCAGGAGCGATGACGTTGGTGATCCCCTCGGAGAGAATCCCGGAAGGGACGTGATGGAGCTTGTAAACCTGATCGCCGCTGACGACCGTATGCCCCGCATTTGCCCCCCCCTGATAACGAACCACGATGTCGTTTCGAGGAGCGAGAAGGTCCACCAATTTTCCTTTAGCTTCGTCCCCCCATTGGAGGCCGATTACGCAAGTCGCAGGCACAGAGATATTTCCTATGGTCGAATCCAGGATCTTAAAGAGTAGAGTCTGGACTCTCGGAGGGATTTGGTCAAGTAACCCCAGTAGCGTGCCGGTAGCGTGCCGGTTAGAAATGAAATCTTGGCTTATCGAGTCGAGGAGGAAAACCGACAATGTGGAAGGATAGGTTCCCCAGTCGACAGAGGTCATTCTCGTTAGGCACGGGCGGCACGCCCGGTTCGTGGCTATCGAGAAGTACGAAAGTCTGCAGAGAAACCGATCTCAAAACTACGCTATTTTTTACTAGCTTAGCCACCGCATTCGCGGCGGAAGTCCCCCTCCCCTTTTCGCGGGGGAGGGGCGATTTTTTGGAGCCTTGCCAAGTCTGGAATGGACTAGCAAGCCTAGATTTCAAGGAACTTGTCTTGACTTTTCCCCCTTAGTTTAGAGAATCTGGCAGACCTGGACGGTTAGCTCAGTTGGTTAGAGCGCCACGTTGACATCGTGGAGGTCGTTGGTTCGAGTCCAATATCGTCCACTCCCAAAAACCCAGCATTTCCTAGCGATCTGCTGGGTTTTTTCGTGTTCCGACCGCCCGTTCCCATCTCCGAAGAATTGACAGGAGATGACAGGTTTGGACTAGGTTTGGACTAGGTTTGGTGCAAGCATTGGTGCAAGCGTTCGCGGGGTGGTTTCGCGACCGTTTTCCCCAAGCCCGTCAGCACCCGGCTTCGTCGTCCCATTCCAAGATTATCGAGAATAAACTCCCCGTGTCCACATGGGTGTTGTCTCATCGCCGCTGTGCCAATCCGAGTTCCCCAACTCAAACGGGAAGACCAATGAAAACACTGGTTTTCGAAAGATTTTTTCCACTACAATTCCGTTTGTCTAACCTTGGACGGGAACCGCAGGCCAAGGTGATCCAAGAAGATCTTTTAATGATCCGAGGGAAGAGTCGTGTTTACAAAGACCTTAGTGTTCTGCAACGCGTCGATGTTCTCCGTTGAGGAATTGGACCCAATTGCCATCGGGTGTTTGAATTCTGCTTCGAAGATGCCAAAGATCCGATCCGTCGATCTCAAAGATATCCTGGTACTTAGCCATCCCGCTCCCGTCAAACGCGGGACCTTCCACGTCGAGCGTTAGAACCTTCTCCGTTGAGTCCAACGCCCCTTCATACACCCATAGGCTCGGCATCATAGATGCGATGAATGAGCCAACAAACAACGAGCGATCTGGATCGTACCCGAGCTGAAAGATCGAATTCCATCCCTCTCCCTCAGGTGCATCACCTGTGCAATGGATTAAGACCCACAGCCCCCCCAAACTGGACACATCTGCTTGACCGCGCGTCGTAGAGGTCGATTGATCGGGGCCTACGCAGTTATGGGTAAAATCCCATTTCCCAATCAGTTGGTGAAGCCATTCGTGTTGTTTTACTGGTTTTCCAAACATAAGGAATCTTCTTCAGCGGTATCTGTATTTGTGGCAATGGATGGTCTTCGAATTACTTCTCGCTCTTGAACCCTGCCTGAACCAGCTCTTCATAACCAGGCTTCAGTGGGCGAACTTCATAACCATGTTCTTTCAAGACCTTCCCGGCTGCGAGGGCTCGGAATCCTGCTTTGCAATAGGTGTAGACGATCTTGTCTTTCGGAATCGCCTTGCGAATTTTTTCTTTATCCGGGTTCTCATGGAGCTCGATCCACGGCAGCAAGATTGCGTCTTTGACATGCCCTTCTTTCCATTCACCGAGTTCACGAGTATCGATCATGACTCCCTTCCCCGATTCGATGTTCTTTTGAACTTCTTTCAACGATTCCTTGGTATGTTCAAGTTCTTTCACTGGCTCTACTGCTTTGGAAATGGAGGATGGTACTATACCGGACATCAAAACTCCTCCGAAGGCAATCGCGGTTGTTAACAGGATTCGAGACAACATAGTCCACCTCTGAAGTTCGTATTGGGTTCGCATCGGACGTGACAAAGAGAGGTTTTAGTATAACGACGATGTGGCGGGTTGACGAATAGAGGGTATTGCAATAGAAACGATGCTCGACCTCGCTATCTCGATCTAAGCTGGAAGCAGCGGCCACTTCACACACCCTACGACCTGTTATTCCCCCACATCCAATTCCCTTCGACTCTCCCCATTTTCGTGTTCGTGCCTTTCGTGGTTCAAACTGCACTTCAGAACCACTAAAGCGGTGTCCGACGGGGGCGAGCCCTGATCGGGAGGCCGCTCACTGTGTTGGTGGCGGCCTTGATTGGCGGCGTTGTTTAACGGAATGAATTCCGTTCTACAATTCCAACGGAAACGCTACGGGGAGGGAGTTGCCGAATCGCTCAAAGTCTTTGAAGGACCAGACAACCTCTTTGTTGGGGGTTACCTCAACGATCTGTGGATTGTCGGGCCCCGCATGGCAATTGACGATCCAGGTGTTCCCATTTGCAAGGCGCTGCACCATGGTGATCCAAGCAAGTTTGACCCCTTTCAAATCGTTCTCACTCACCTCCCAAACCACCTCCTTGTTCGGGTTCACCTCAACGGCGCTGTGTCCGTCTCCAGTTCCGATGAGGGTATTTCCATTGGCAAGCCGAACCGCCGAGTAAGCCTTCTTTCCGATCGGATATTCCCAGACCACTTTGCCGTCTCGCTGGTACTCTCGGATGATGGTGTCTCCCTCATGGCAGACCAAGAAGGTTCCGCTCGGAGTTCCTCGCACCAATCGCGTGTCTCGGTGGGGATCGGGTTTGGCAACTTGCAGAGGAGTGGTCCCGGAAACGCTCTTGTTCTTATCTAAGAAGACAAGCCTTGTGTTTCCACTTTCGGCGATCATTCGTTCTCGATTCGATAGTTCCTGAAAAGCATGGATCTCTACTTTGGGAACTCCCTCCGAAGGGTTCGGTTGGTAAGTCCAAACCGTTTCCCCTCGGGAGTCGAGTTCGCGAACTTCACCGAAATGGGTCTGGAGCAGCCAGTTTCCGTTGGGCAGCACCTGAGCATCGTGGATGTCTTTGATGGGGATGCTCCAACGGACCGAACCATCTTTCTCGATGACAGCAGCGATTTTCTTTTGATAGTCCGCTGCGAATAGGGATCTGGGCGTTCCCGTTTGTTCTGCATGCGCGACGGTATCGATGGAGAGTCCCAAGGTTGATAGGGAAAGGGCTATCAAGGAGAGAGAAGGGAATCGTTTCATGGAGATTGGAACCTTTTTGGGTACTTGTGGCAAAGTGAAGAATTATAGCGGAAGTTGGGTGGCCTGACGCATCGGTGTTTAGGGGGAGGACGCGAAGCGTCCCCCATCACAACCCGAAGCGTTAGCGAGGGATAGCGTCGCGAGTAAACATTGCCTTTGTCGGTGTTATTTCTGGCGCCGTGTGACACGCCCCTGAGGCACGAGGGCGTGCTGTGAGGCCTTGGATGGGATGCCTGGTTGCCAGCGCTGTCCCTCGCTTACGCCACGGGTTGTGATTTTCGGGCCTCGCTTACGCATCGGCTAAACTACTCCAGCACCCTTCCTTCTTAGCCATTTTTGCGGTAGCCAAAGACCTATCCTCCATGACAATATCGGCCGTCTCCCCGTTTCCCCCTTATTGACCGATCTCCGAATGCCGCAGATTACATTGCATCAGCTCAGTATGAGCTATCGAGGCCCTCAGCTACTTTCGGAGGTTGGATGCCGTATCGAGCCGGGAGAAAAGATTGGACTGCTCGGCAGAAACGGCGCGGGGAAGTCGACTCTGTTGCGTCTCCTTTGCGGAGAAGAGAAACCAGAATCGGGTTCGATTGAATTCGCTCCAGGTACTCGCGTGGCCGTCCTCCCCCAAGATGTGCCTGAAGGAATTTCCGGAACGGTTGAAGAGGTCATCTCTCGCGGATTACCCGATGAGTTCCAGCTGGAGGAGAATCACTGGAAACGTGACCAGTATCTCACCAACACGTTGCAGCATTTGGAGCTCGATGGAAGCCGGGACTTCCAGGAACTTTCCACAGGATTGAAACGCCGCGCGCTGCTCGGTCAAGCGATCGTCAGCAAGCCGCACGTGTTGCTTCTCGACGAGCCTACCAACCACTTGGATATCGATGCAATTCAATGGCTCGAAGGTTTCCTCGCTTCTCTCGCTTCCACCTTGATCTTCGTGACCCACGACCGAGCGTTTCTGACCCGGCTCGCGACGCGCATCTTGGAGATCGATCGAGGTAAGCTATTCGATTGGTCCTGTGATTACGAAACGTTCCTCAAGCGAAAGGAACAGGCGCTTCTCGCAGAGGAAAAACAGCAAGCGTTGTTCGACAAAAAGCTGGCCGAAGAAGAGGTCTGGATTCGGACCGGTATCAAAGCGAGACGAACTCGAAACGAAGGACGCGTAAGGCGATTGGAAAGGATGCGCGTCGATCGTGCGCAACGCCCGAAATCGATCGGGTCGGTTCGAATGCAGTTCGAACCAGGTGAGAAGAGTGGCAACTTGGTTTGTCACATCGAACAAGCCTCTTTCGGATATGGCGAGCAACAAATCGTTGCACCTTTCGATCTGACGATCATGCGAGGGGATAAGATCGGTATCCTGGGGCGCAACGGAGTCGGGAAATCGACTTTGCTCAAAGGGATCCTCGGGAAGATCTCACCGATGAGTGGGAGCGTTCGGCTCGGGACGAAGCTGGAGATCGCTTATTTCGATCAGACCCGGGATATTCTCGATCCCGACAAAACGGCAGAGGAGAATGTGGGGGAAGGGAAGACAACGATTCAAGTCGGAGGGAAATCGAAACATATCATCGGCTACTTGCAGGACTTTTTGTTTACTCCGGAGCAAGCTCGTTCACCGATTCGCTTTTTCTCCGGGGGGCAGCGCAATCGACTCTTGCTCGCCAAACTCCTCGCTCAGCCGGCGAACTTGCTGGTCATGGACGAACCGACGAACGACTTGGATTCTGAAACGCTCGAACTCCTCGAAGAGCGATTGGTAGAGTACGAAGGGACGTTATTGGTTGTCAGTCACGATCGCGCGTTCCTCAACAACTGCGTTACCAGCTTGCTCGTTTTCGAAGAGGGGAGTTTGAAGGAATACGTCGGTGGATACGACGATTGGCTCTATCAGAAGAAGGCGGAGCTGACCGGCAGCAACGCCAAGGGGAGCGAGAAGGGCAAAGCCACTACAAAACAAGCTTCTTCAGAAACCAAGAGTTCTTCGAGCGTGGCCGAACCTTCATCGGCAACTGGGGGGAAGAAACTCTCGTTCAAAGAGAAGCAGGAATTGGATGGGTTACCGAGCCGGATCGAATCGATGGAAGCCGAGCAAGCGAGTCTTCACGAAAGGATGACGGAGGCCGACTATTTCAAACGTCCTCCTGCGGAGTTAACTGCTGACCAACAACGGCTGACACAATTGGACGAAGAACTTCATCAAGCTTATGCGCGATGGGAAGAACTATCGGAGCGTTAGGGAGCGTCAGAGCGCAGGCAAGGCTGTGAAGCATTTTCCCGAAGGAAATAGGTTCTTGTCCGACCGGGGCTTGTCCCCGTCGGGCACCGCTTTGGCACCCTAGAACGCGCCGCGCTTTTAGATCTCTGCTCCCCTCGCCCCTTTTAGGG
>CAYMXM010000246.1:0-7376 GCA_964394065.1 uncultured Pirellula sp.
ATGAGTGTTGAAATCGATGATGGTTATGTCACCGCTGCGGCGCCGAATGCGGATGCGGCCAAGAACGGTCGGGCTCTGGTCCTCAAAGGAAAGTTTATCGACCTGAACAAAACCGAGGATGGATCTCTTCTTTTCGGGAAATGCCAAGGGAGTGGCAAGACTCCTTACGAATGCTCATGCGACTTTGCAAATCCGGCAACTCCGACCCATCGTTGCAGTTGCCCAAGCCGCCAGTTTCCGTGCAAGCACTGTATCGGTTTGATGTTCGCCTTCGTGCAATCCCCTAGCAAGTTCTCGATTGCTGAACCTCCAGAGGATCTCCAAGCAAAGCGGGAGAAGGCAGAGGCGAGAGCCGAGAAAAAGAAGTCGACGGTCGCCACTCCTAAGAAGGTAAACAAGTCCGCGCTCGCCAAGAAAATTCGAGCGCAACTCGAGGGGCTCGATCTCCTTCAAAAACTATCCGAGGAGTTGGTTTCCCTCGGTATCGGCAACATGAATGCCAAGACAGCCAGCGAGATCGAAAAGCAAGCGATGCAACTTGGAGATATGTATTTGCCCGGTGCACAAAACGCGCTGCGCCGCTATACGAGCCTTTTCAGCGACTTCACCAATTCCTCCGATCCCCAGGCGATGGAATCGATCTATAGCGATGCGTTCGATCGACTGACGACACTCTATTCACTTGTAAAACAGGGGCGGACGTACTTAGAGAAACGCTTGGAAGACCCCGACCTCAAACCAGAGACGGAGAGTCGAATCGCGGAGTGGCTCGGTCACGCTTGGCAGCTTGCCGAGTTGCGAGAGGCAGGGCTGGTCCGTCAGAACGAGGAACTGCTCCAGCTCGCATTCAACTCCCATGATGACGTGGCGCGAGGAGAATGGGTCGATACAGGTATCTGGGCCGAACTCGCAACCGGGAAGATCTACACGACGAAGAATTATCGTCCCTACAGGGCAGCGAAGCATATCAAAGCCGAGGATAGCTTCTACCAGATCGCTCAGATTCCCGAACTCTTTATCTACCCAGGAGACATCAACCCTCGCGTTCGCTGGGAAGGAATGATCTTCCGACCCGTTACTCCTCAAGACTTGGAACGAGTCCGCTCCAAGGGAAGTGTCGACTTCGCCGCGACGGTAAAGGAAATCAAAGGGGGACTTAAAGGCCCACTCTCTGAGAAGCAGCCCGTCTGTCTTCTTGCGTATCATCAACTCGGACTCGTGAACAGCACATTGGTCATTGAGGACCGATCAGGAAACCGCCTTGCTCTCTCCGACCACGGGATGCCCGAAGAGCCACCGAGTCTGCAACTTCTTCGCTTAGTCCCATCGTCCCTTCATCGAGACCAAGTCTTAGTGGGGCGGTTTCATCACCAACTCGATACGCAGTTGCTCCAGGTTAAGCCGCTCGCGATTGTTGGCACCACCGAAGTTACACGCCTTACGTTATAGGAATCTGCAATGAGCCTTCCCTTGTTGGACGAACTCTATACGGATATTCGACGCCTCGCCATCGCTGGCAGTCGGGTCGCACCGGGTGACTTCCGATTGAAGAAGCTATTGGATCCGCTGCGGAAAGCAGGTGCGAAAGCCCCTGTCTTTGCGAGGTTGGCCGATCAAGTCGATCTCCTTATTCAGTCGAACGAACAAAATGCTGCACCGATCTTTTTGGAGCTTGGGGCGTTGATCCACTCGATTCGATATACCCAGGGAAATGCCGGGGCGATCGGGGATCTCAAACCACTACCTACGAGCTCTCTCGCAGGGCAAACCAAGCCCATCAGCGCACGCGTGCTGAAACCACTTTTGGAAGCCCTCAGCACGACGGGTTCCGGAAGATACGAACAGATCAAAGATGCCTTTGAGCAAGGCTTGTTCAACGATCTCCGGTTGGTTCGCCCCGCTCTCCTTGCGATCGATGATAAATATGCTGAGATACGGGAATTGATCGCCGACAAGGTTCTCCCTTCCTACGGACTGGCCATCTACGACGATGTGAAATCTTCCTACGACCCCAAGGGGGGAAGGAGCCACGGGAAACGTTTACAAATTCTCCATCGCATCGCTCCCAAGGAGACGAGAGAAGCCGTCCTGCACGCACTTGAGGAGGGATCGAAAGAAGTGAAGATCTGCGCGATCGAGTGCTTGGGTGAGTATCCCGAAGATGTGGCTTACTTGTTGCAGCAAGCCAAAGCTCGCAGCCAAGAGGTTCGGAGCGCTGCCTTGCTGGGACTATCTCAATCGAATTCGCCAGAAGCGCAATCGTATCTTCAATCGGTTCTCGATTCCAAGGATCTCGAATTGCTGGTCCGGTCGGTCCATGTCGTTCCCCCACGTCTTTCCCTCGTCGAGGAAGCTTCTCAACGTGTCGTGTCCAACTTTCAAACCCTTTTGCAAACCAAGGAGAAGGGGAAACAAAAGGAGATCGTGGAACAACTCTTGCAATGGTTGCGACTCGTTTGCGCGGAACCCTCGAAACAAGCGGACACCCTTCTGGTTTGGATTGCAAACCACTCCAGCAAGTTAGTCGGTATCAAGTCGGATCCGGGAGGAAACGACATCTTAGAGTTTGTCTTCTCGCAGATGGCGACCGGAGGTAAAGAGTCGATCGATTATCTGTTCAAGAACCGCGAATCCCTCCCATCCGTTGCGTGGGGATATCTCATCCCCGCAGCCCACCGCAATCTCTCCCCTCAAGCCTTCTACAAAGAGTTCTCTCCTTACATCGCTCCCAAAGCAGCGAGAAAAACGGATGCGAAGTTGCGATCCGACGCATTGATCGGATATCTACAGTCCAACTACGGATACGGACGCTACGCTTATCTCTATTACGACCATTCCACGGAACCTAAAGAAACGCCGTTTCATAAGGATTGGGCTCCTATCGCTATCGAGCATGATCTACTCGACTTTGCCCTCCGGCTTGCACCATCGGCTTCTGCAAGCTTGTTGAGTTACTATTCAAAAAAATGGGATGAGCACAAAGGACGGCGAGACCAAGGATATGACTGGCGGATCGCCCAGGCCATGCTAGACGCAAAACATCCAGATGCACCGAAGCGAATTCTTGAGGGGCTCCGAGCGGCGGTTGCACACGCGGCCTATTCGTACCAAGTCCTTCAGTGGGGCCTGTTGGCAGGTCAATTGGGTCCTGAAGCGATCCCCGAACTCGAAGCCTTAATCGCCGACCCCAAGACTAAAGATTCGCTCAGCGAATCCCTCCTCGAAGCGATAGAGAGGATAAGGAGTAAGGAGTAAGGAGTAAGGAGTAAGGGGTGAGTAGGGTGAGTAGGGTGAGTAGGGTGAGTGGAGTGGTCGTGGTTGCGATTGTTGCAAGGGTTTGCACTCCCAACAATTCTCCATCGCAACCACCTCCGCCTCTCAAGCGACCACGCAACACACCGGCTGCGTACTATGCGCCGCGGAGCGACTCAGATATCCGCTCAATGTAGAACGGAATTCATTCCGTTAAACAACGCTTCCAATCAAAGCCCCTACCAACGCGGTGAGCCGGTCCCTCCATTCATGGCACTTCAAGCCCCCCGCTCGCGGCGAGAGGTTCGTGGAAGAAGAGAACCACGAATCGAACGAATCTTACGAATAGTAGCGGAGCGGATATCTAAAGCGCGACGCTGTCCCTCGCTAACGCCACGGGTTGTGATGGGGGGACGCTTCGCGTTCCCCCTCTCGTCCTCGTTACGGGTATATTTTTATCTATCTCAAAACAGCTCAACACTCTTCCCATCGATCCCTATCCATGGCCAAAAAGAAATCTTCAACGGAATTGACCGAGAGCCTGCCAGCAACCCAAGATAGCTCGCAGATCTTGAGGGCTCCCGCCGAGCAACAGTATGCCCACGAAATCGCGACCCTCGTTCAAAACGAAAAGTACGAGGTTCCCACGGGATGGAAAATGTCCCCTCGATCGGTTCTTACCTATATATGCGGCGGCAAATCGGGGGAGATGGAAATATCCCCCAAGTACATCGGCAACAAACGGATCGTTGAAATTGCGATCTCTACTTTGGTAACCGATCGGGCCCTCCTCCTCATCGGAGAACCGGGGACCGCGAAGTCTTGGCTATCCGAACATCTCGCTGCGGCTATTCATGGAGACTCCACCAAGGTGGTTCAAGGAACCGCCGGTACGACGGAAGAGCAGATTCGCTACACATGGAACTACGCGATGCTCATCGCTCATGGTCCCAGCGAAGACGCGTTGATTCGAAGCCCGATCTTTCGAGCGATGGAATCGGGTACGATCGCTCGGTTCGAAGAAATCACTCGTTGCGCATCCGAGGTGCAGGATGCGATGATCTCCCTCCTCTCTGAAAAGAGACTTTCAATCCCCGAGTTGGCTCAAGAGGTACCCGCCTCCAAAGGATTCTCCGTCATCGCGACCGCGAACACTCGTGACCGGGGGGTGAACGACATGTCGGCAGCTCTCAAGCGACGCTTCAACATCATCGTCCTTCCAACTCCTTCCTCGCTCGAACAAGAGATGGACATCGTGCGGCGCCGGGTTCGAGAACTTGCCGTCAATCTTGAACTAAAAGCGCCAGTCCCCAACGAAGAATCGATCGAACGGGTTGTCACGATCTTTCGCGAACTTCGAACCGGTCATACCTTGGACGGAAAAGCCAAAGTCAAATCTCCCAGCGGTGTCCTTTCGACAGCGGAAGCGATCTCCGTGCTCGCGGGGAGCATGGCCCTCGCTGCGAACTTCGGTTCTGGAGAAGTCGCAGCGGAGGATCTGGCGTCGAGTATTCAAGGGGCCGTGATCAAGGATGAGGAGAAGGACAAGGTCGTTTGGCAGGAGTACCTCGCCAACGTGATGAAGAAACGTGGCGCCGCATGGCGACCCATCTACTCCGCCTGTGCGGAGCAAGCGGAGTGAACAACGCTTGGGAAATCAACCTGTTCGGTGTGCGGCATCTTTCGCCGAGCGGTGCTTGGCATCTGCGACGCTATCTGGATCGCATTCGACCTGAGCTCGTTCTGATCGAGGGGCTCTCCGATGCGGCTTCGTTGACCGAACATTGGGTGAATCGCCAAACCGTTCCACCCATCGCAATCCTCGCCTACACCACGCAACTCCCGGTTCGCACCCTCGTGTATCCCATAGCAAGATACTCCCCGGAATTCCAAGGGGTGGTTTGGGCGCATGAGAACGATGCGACTGTCGACTTCATCGATCTTCCATCCGATATTTTTCTAGGTCTCCAAGAACTCGCTTACCAACGGAGAAACGCCTCAAAAGACTCACCACGCGATGCTTCATCTGAATCATCAAGCGAGGAAGAAACAACCGAGAGTGATATTCTCGAGGAGAGTCGGAGATTCTATCAACGGATTGCGGAACTAAGTGATGAACCGAACTACGACAGCTATTGGGAACGGAACTTCGAGCACAACCTAGTCGAAGAGAGTTATCGCCAGGGAGCGTTAGTCCTCGGAAAGGAGCTTCGAGAACGGGAGGCGATCTCGCTCCCCTTTCTAGCCGAGAACCTGGTGCGGGAATCGTATATGCGACGTCGCATTGAAGAGGCGATCCAACGAGGCGTTTCTCCCGACAAGATCGTTGCCGTAGTCGGTGCATTTCATGCTCCCGTTCTCTCGGGGGAACATCCTGCGATGACCGATGAGGAATTGGCCCGGTTGCCACGTCGCGAGAGCAAGTTGACTTTAATGCCCTACTCTTACTTTCGGCTTTCTCATCAGTCGGGGTATGGAGCAGGGAACTCGGCACCTGCCTATTTTGAGCTGATGTGGGACGCGATCAACGACGGCGATTTGCCGGGGCTCGCCAATCGCTATCTCAGCACGATCGCGCATCGGTCGCGAGCCAACGGAACACACCGTTCAACTGCAGAAGTCATCGAAGGAGTTCGGCTTGCGCGCACTCTCGCCGCGATGCATAGTGGCCAGAATCCGACCTTGGAAGATTTACATGATGCAGCGGTTACTTTGATCGGGTACGGCGAGCTTTCGTCGGTTGCGGAATCGATCGCGCATGTCGATGTGGGAACTGCGATCGGTACCTTGCCAGCAGGTGTTAGCCGGACATCGATCCAAGACGATTTCGATCGACTATTGATTCAATGGAAGCTAGAAAAGTACCGCACGACGATCAAGCAACCACTCAATCTGGATCTGAGAGAGAATCGGCAAGCGAAGTCGGAAGGGGCCGCGTTTCTCGATAGCAATCGCTCCACCTTTCTTCATCGACTTCGGATTCTCGAAGTTCTATTTGCCGAACCGGTCCGAACGCAGCAGGATTCAGCAACTTGGGCGGAGAACTGGAATCTTCAATGGTCCCCTGAATCGGAGATCACGTTGGTGGAATCGATTCTTCTCGGGGAAACGATCGAGGTAGCGGCCGCCTATAAATTGAAACAAAAGGTCGAGGCTTCTCAGTCGATATCGGAGTCTGCATCTCTTGTGCTCGACGCTTGCCAAGCCGATATGCCATCGATGATGGAGCTTGCGCAGAAGCAGGTTCAGTTCCTTTCGGCCGAGAGTGTCGATGTGGTTGAGTTGGCATCGGCAGCTTTTCAACTTTTTCAAGTCGTACGCTACGGGACGGTGCGACGTTTTGATGGGGCGTCTTTGATTCCTCTGATTCGAGATCTGTTCGTCAAATGTGCGCTGAGTTTGTTCGATGCAGCGAACTGCGACAACGGAGCTGCGGTGAAACTCGTCGAGGGAATGGATCTTCTCAATCGGGTTGCCTATGAGCTTCATGAGGAGATCGACGAATCCCTTTGGAAAGAAGCTCTTTTGAAGTTATCTGATTCGGACGATCGCAATCCGATCCTATCGGGATTGGCGTGTTCGATTTTGCTTGAGCGGAATTGGATGACCAATGAATCGCTCGGTCGCGAGGTTTCGCGAAGACTTTCACCAGGGATCCCAGCCGATCTCGGGGCGGGTTGGTTTGAAGGAATTGCGATTCGGAATCGGTATTCTTTGATTGCAAGGCAAGTTCTTTGGGAGCAGCTTTCCGCTTATATCGACGCGCTCGACGAGGAGGAGTTCCGCCGATCCCTCGTCTTCTTGCGCCGATCGTTTGGCGCATTTAGTCCGAACGAGAAGCGGAACATCGTTGAGAACCTAGCCAACATCTGGGGGCTCGATGCAGACTCCACGAACGAAGCGTTGGAGACACCTCTGAGCGAGAGTGAGAATCAAGCGCTCGAGGATTTAAACGATTTTGATTTTGATGATTTGTGAGGTGTTTTTTTAGGAAGAGCGTTTTCGTCCGACCGGGGCTCGTCCCCTTCGGACGCCGCTTTGGCGCCCTAGCACGCGCTGCGCATGAAGATTCTGCTCCCCTCGCCCCGCTTCGGGGAGAGGGGCCGGGGGTGAGGGGTAGGAGT
>CAYMXM010000247.1:0-7368 GCA_964394065.1 uncultured Pirellula sp.
ATCTCAGGCGTTGGGTGGCACGTCCCTGAGGCACGAAGGGCGTGCTGTGAGACCTCGAATGGATGCCTGGCTGCCAGCGCTGTCCCTCGCTTACGCCACGGGTTGTGATGGGGGAACGCTTCGCGTCCCTCTTACCCGGGGCTACCTTTCCTTGCCCTACGGTCAAGGCTAAGGGCGAAGCCCCCTTCTTCCTCAAGTCTCAAGCCTCACCCCTCAAGCCTGATTAGAGATTCGTTCGATTCGTGGTTTATCCCCCTCTTTTTCCTGAAGTCTGAGACCTGAAGTCTGAAGCCTCTTTCAAGCTGTGTTTGGTGAGTACTTTAAAAGATTCTAAAAAAAATCCCCTCTTTTTTCTCCCCAAACCCTCCCTGCCTATAAGTCGTTGCAAGCCTTTCGGTTAAGGGTTTGACATCGGAATCCCGTCATTCCCACACCCGGCACGAATGCATCGGAAAAGCGCATGTCAAACCCTTGACCATTGGTTTCTTCCCTCTAGATTGACTTGCGAACTGGATTGAACGGATGCGCCGGTGACGCAGGCTCGTTCGTCTTCAGCCTCTTCCCGACTTATCGAACAAGCCTTGTGAAACCTCGTCAGGTTTTCACTCTTGTTCTGGAATGGTTTCGGCATCAGGAGGCTTAAGGCGAGCGGTGAATGCGGAGCGGAGTCCGTTTGCGTACTTCTCCCTACTCTCGAAATGAGAATCGTTCGTATGAATCGCCATACCCATGGAAGTTTTGGTAGGTCCTCTGTTAGCAACGCACGCACACAACACAAAGCCGAACGGCTTCGAAACCGAGTCCTCCAAGCGACTCGAACTCAACAACAACGATACCAGTCCCGAACAGAATGGTGGGAACGGACGTTCCGAGCCCCTGCAATTTCCTTCAGCTGGCTTTTTGCTCAAGCTCGAACTTGGGCATCTGCCCTATTAAGCCTTCTGACAAGTTCTTACTCGCCTCAAATGGGGTTGCTCCCCCGTTCTTCAACGGTCCGCAGGAGCCAATCACGCGTCGACCGAAAGTTACAACACGAACCCCTCGAAGGGCGCCAACTTCTCGCAGCGAATATCTTCTACGTTGCTGATCTCGAAACCGGGGCACCGATTAGCGAAGAACAAACAGTAGGCCCTTTTGCGGTAGTCCAAGATGCGGACGAAAACGATGCGTTAAGCGATGGTGACATCCTCTCTTTTGTAAGTGTTGGGGGACCAGATCGGGTCGTTTACGGAGTGGATGCTTTCGGTTCCATCCAAGCGGCCATCGATGCAGCCCCTGTTGGTGAGCAAGTAGCGATTGTGATTGCACCAGGCAAGTACGATGGAAATGTCGATGCGACCGGAGAAGGGAAACAGATCACCTTCAAGGTAGGTGGTGACGCCGTGAATCTCGTGGAAATCAACGGAGATCTGACCCTCGACGAGAATGACACCCTGGTCGCTCGCGCGATGAGCAGCGAGATGCGAGATTGGTTCGATATCAGTGGTGCTCTCAGCCTAGGCGATGCCTCTCTGGAGATCGATACCTCGAAACTCCTCGGTGGTGAGACCGTTCTTCGGGCGGCCGATCTCGTGGTCGTTGAGTATGGGGAACTCGATGGGGAATTTGGAAACACCTCTCCCACGATCTCCTCAACACCATCACGACCACGCAACGACCACCTAACCGGTACCGCTTGGTCCGTCGATTACGCGGCGCTCGGTGGGACAAGCATCACCATAGACAATGCGGCTCCTGTGATCCTCTCCGGGGATCTATATCACGAAATCACCGACGAAGGTGCTGATACAGTAAGCCTGTCGGGAACATTCACCTATGCTGGGCCAGGATTCGAACATACTGCTTTCGTTCTTCAATCGAGATCGACTCCCGCCTTTGGTTCCTTCACCTTCGGACTTTCCTCTAGCGACAAGGTTACCAGCGAAGTTCCCTGGACGTTTACCGTAAAGCGGAGTTCGATTCAACACCTACTGAATCCTTCCAGCGAGGGAGGGGCTTCCGCGCGGCAGCTTTTCAGCTTCTCGGTACAAGATGAAACCGCCCCCTCGAAATCCGACGTCGTAACTCTGACCTTCGCCATCTTCGGAAAGAACGATGCCCCGGAGGCGGGGGAACTTCAACGAAGCGTCTTAGAGACCGGCGAGCTTGTAGACATCAAGCTTCCTTTCACGGATGTTGATCACAACGATTCCCATACCTTCGAAATTTTAACGAACGATCTAGACGGGGAACTCGTGGTCGATGATGCGACTGGTACGTTTACCTATCGTCCTGCTGGCAACTATAACTACTTGAATGTAGGTGAGTCTTTCGTTGGATCCTTCACATTTAAGGTTACCGATGCAGCGGGAGAATCTTCCGAAGGTGTCGTCACGATCTCGATCGACGGAGTGAATACAGCTCCCGTTGCGGAAGCTGCAGAAGCCTCCACGGACGAGAAAACGGACTTGCTCCTCACTCGAGATGATTTCAACTTCGACGATGTCGATTCTGACCTTGATAAGATTCGAATCGAACTAGGCTCGAAGGATGGCTTGCAAGGAACCATCGAAGTTTTGGAGGATGGAACATTTCGGTATTCACCCAACGGGAAATTCGACGACCTCCGAGCAGGGGATGAGCCCGTTTATGAAAAGTTCGAGTACTTCGTTTACGACGATGCGACCGCCAAGTCCAACGCTGCAACCATGACGATTGCGATCCACGGCGTTAATGATCAACCAGTGGTGGAAGATGAAGAGCTTGAAATTCTTGAGAACGCTGAAGAGCCGGCGACCATTTCTCTTAGTGTTCTGGATCCAGACAACGAATCGCATACCTTCGCTCCCAAGGATGACTGGAGTACGCTTGGCGGTATTGCAACACTGACCGAGGATGGTCAGTTTTCGTTCTCGCCAGGGGAAGATTTCTTGACTCTGCGAGAGGGAGAGCCTTCCTCTCCTTTGGTGTTTGAATATTTGGTAACGGATGAGGATGGCGGTACCTCGACGGGGAAAGTAATCGTAACGGTCATAGGCGTCAACAACGAGCCGCTGGCCAAGGATCTCCACTGGGTGATCTCCGAAGATGAAGTCAAGAGCGACCTTCTCGGCTTCGACGATGCGGATGTTGGGGACGAGTACCAGTTTGAGTTTGTGGGACCCGAAGAGCTTGCAGATGCAGTGCAAATCGATCCAGCCACAGGGGAGATTACCTTCACCCCCGGAGATCGATACACGTGGCTTTCCGAAGGTGCTGAATTCCCGCTCGAGCTTACTTACCGAGTTTCGGACGGCTTAGCCTCTAGCACGGGAACGATCTTCATCACAATCGTTGGGAAGAACAACTCGCCGGTGGCCGAGTCAGCTTCCTTCGACATTGATGAAGATGGTTCTGTTGAAAACGAACAATTGAAGGTGACCGACGCAGATTCGGAAGACTTCCATCGCTTCACTTTGAATCCAGGTTTCGTCCTGAATCCAAACGAAGGGGTCGCCATGATGTCCTCTTCGGAACCGCAATGGATTGTCTCGTTGACGGAAGAGGGCTTCTTCTCGTTCGACCCGAACGGTGAGTTCGAACACCTACCCAAGGATGCAACCGCTGAACTTCAGTTCACCTACACCGCGACGGATATTCTTGGAGAGTCCTCCACGGGAATCATTACCGTCATTATCAAGGGGCTCAACAGCGATCCGACCGTCCCCGAGCAACTCTTCACCGTGGATGAAGACAGCGACGGGGAATCGGGAGTTGCGATTGCTGAAGACATCGACGGAGATGCGCTTGAGTTCTCCCTCGCTCCCGAGAATGCCACGATCGGTTCGGTGACCATGAACCCAGACGGAACGTTTACTTATTCTCCGAATGGGAAGTTCGAGCATCTCGCGCAGGATGGAGAACCCGGAAGCGATGAGATCATTTTCCTCGCCAAGGATCCTCACGGTGCCGTGATTCAAGGAACGATTCCGATTCGCATCACCGGACAGAACGATGCACCTGCCTTCGGGGAGCTTGAAGGTCCGTTGCATGTATTGGACAATGGCCTCCTGACCCATCACGTTCAAGCGACCGATCCTGACCAAGGGTCCGTCCTTACCTATCAGGTTGTCCGAGATGGAACTCAGGGGACCGTCTCAATCGATCCTAGCACCGGACAATTGACCTATGATCCGGCTGGGAAATTCGACGATCTCGCAACCGGTGCGACGGCAACCGATTCTTTCAAGGTTATCGTCGGCGATGGGCACACCTCTGTCGAAAAGATCTTCACGGTGACGATTACCGGAAGTGACAAATCGCCGTCGGCAGTCGACGACTCGTATGTCACGGCTACCAATACGACCTTGAGCATCCCGGCAGTCTTTGGATTGCTCTCGAACGATTCAGGGTTCCGAGGGCAGGCCATTCATATCGCCTCGGTTGGGTATGGTGACGCTTCCTACCCAGTCGGTAAAGCGATCCCCTTGGCGCACGGCATGATCGTCGTCGCAAGTGATGGATCCTTTAGTTACATGCCACGGATGTACGAGGGAGGGCAAGATACGTTTACCTACGCCGTCACCGATGGAACTTACACATCGACCGCAACGGTCACGATCTCGATCGCTGGTCTGAACAATCCCCCTATCGCGATTGCAGACTACCAGATTACCGACCAGGATACACCGGTCGTCGTCGATGTTCTCTTCAATGACTTCGATCCAGACTTCGATATCCTTCAGCTCCGGAGAGTCAACGGATATGACGTCGTCGATGGCGCTCGCATGTTGAACGACCAGATCCTCACGACCTTTGGTGGAGGAACGGTTTCGATCCTCGTAGAGGATGGACGTTCGAAACTTCAATACACACCGAACGTGAATTATGTCGGAGTCGACCAGTTCAGCTACCTGATTACCGATGGACGAGGTGGGTATGCCGGGGCCGAGGTTTACGTGAGGGTTGGAGGTACGATCGCGCCACCACCTCCACCACCCGCAGGTAATCGAGATCCATTTGCTGTCGATGACTTTTATAGCATCGGGAACAAATCGGTTCTCGCGCTAGGAGTGCTCGCAAACGATTCCGATCCCGATACCCCTGCCCAATCGCTTCGAATTGAATCGGTGATAGCGGGTGGGGAGACCTATACCTATTCCGAAGGGGGGGACGTTACGAAGATCGCTTTCCCCGGAATGGGAGATCTGACCTTTGTCTCCGATGTTAACGATACGAATTTCAATTTCCTGCCAGCAGAAGGTGCTGTTGGTGAAATCGAGTTCACGTATACGATTACTGATGGGAATGGCGGGACAGCCACCGCGACGGTGAAGATCAACATCACCGGCTCCAACACGGCTCCAGTTGCCGTCGACGACATCTATGCGTGGGACGGAGATGGATTTGCTTTCTCGTCGGAAGAAGGTCACGGATTGTTGGATAACGATTCCGATCTGGATGAAGATGAACTCACAGCCACTCTTCTTTCCCAGCCTAAGGATGCTGAAGGGAATTCAGCTGGGTTCGTTTCCCTCCTGGCAGATGGGAGCTTCACTTTCATTCCCGTTCCTGGTTTCCGAGGTGAAGCAACCTTCAGTTATCGAGTGATCGACGTCCATGGAGGAAATTCCACGGCAGCGGTTACGATCAAGGTAGGTGACGACATCGATCCGGGTGAGGATGACGATGAAGGTGGAAACGATGACGGTGGAGAAGGGGAAGGGCCTGCAGGTGAAGGTCCGAAACTGGTGAACCTATTTGTCAGCAGCAGTCAATGGAACGCTGATTTCCGCGACTACGTTTACTTTGGAGAGACCGATAAGGATGGGACCGGGGTGGGCTATGCCATTCCGGGAGGAGAATCGCAATTGTTGAGCCTCCCCTGGATGAATCTCGATGAGATCATTTTGGAGTTCAATGAAGAGATATCCGCATCCCTAGAAGATGGAGAATTCGAAAACTGGCTCAGTGAAAGCGAACTCTCCCCTATTCAGAATCCGTTGGGACCCGTTACAATCCTGGACGTTACCGTCGAAGGAGTGTTTGTGAAACTAAAGCTATCCAACGGAATTGGTGTTTCTCAGGTGAACTTGCAGATCGATCCTTCGAGGTTCGTCGATGAAGGAGGAAATCCGTGGGATTCTTCATGGGTTGATGAAGCTCGAAACGAAGGGTCTTTCGGTGGACTAGCCATCGCGGAGGGACCATCTCCCTTTGAATTTACCTTCTATGTCGTTCCCGGGGATGCCAACGGCGATCGGGACTTCGCTCCGTCGAGAGGGACTGGAGATGAGGAGAGTGATTTGATCAGTCGAGGCACGACAGGCATCGGCAATCGCCCCAGCGAAGATGGAGTCAACCCCCACAAAGTGTTCTCGGTCAAAGTGGCGGATATACCCGATGGAGACGATTGGTACTCCCCGTACAGAGACTTTAACGGAGATGGTTGGCAGAACAACGTAGACCGCTTTGACATTGAAAAGTTCTACGAGGTGAAGGAGGAATAAGCGTGATTTCATTTCTTGTTTTTGATTCCATGAGGTTGCTTCCGTGAGAGCAGTTGTGTTTGTTTTTTCGGCGCTATTGCTGGCGATGAATGTTGTTCCAGCTAGCGCCCAGACCTACTCGATTCGAGTAGGTGATGGGACCGTGCCGACGTTTACTCAAGGAAGTACCGGGGAGCTTCCGGTCTACTTGATCACGGGATCTCCTCCCTCAGGGGGGACGCTTCAGGCGTTCAACTTGGCGTTCGATTTCGATTCGACGGCAACGTCAGGATTGGGGGTTCGCCCTGGTTTTTCAGGGTTTCAAGGAAGGCCTCTCGGCGCGGATAGCTGGGTGCCCATCAATCTCAAATCGGGGGCAGCTTTCAATTACGACTTCGATTTTGGCGGGTCGGGGTTGTCTGAGTCACTCAGCAATCCGATCAAGCTTTTCGATCTGCGATTTCAGATTGGAATGGACGCGGCGCTAGATACCTACTCCGTTCTTTTGCTAGAAAATGCAGCGCAAGGGGATGCTCTGGCGAACCGACTTGTTCTTTCGTCGGGGCCGATCACCCCTCCCAGCATCGCCAGCACCGGAGGGTCGTTCCAAGTTGCGGCAGTTCCCGAACCAGCCTCCGCAATTCTAGTGGCCCTCAGCGGCGCTGGAATTGCATTCAGTCGCTGGAGAAGAAGTAGAAACGCCAAGTAACGGATGCCGATAAGATCTCCGCTCCCCTCGCGAGGGAAGAGGGAGAGCTGATGCACGAGTAAAGGGGGGGGACGCGAAGCGTCCCCCCATTACAACCCGTGGCGTTAGCGAGGGATAGCGTCGCGAGCGAACGTAGCCCATTGTCGAGAATATCTCAGGCGTCGGGTGGCACGTCCCTGAGGCACGAAGGGCGTGCTGTGAGACCTGGGATGG